>DATMFU010000098.1:0-2358 GCA_035556015.1 Niallia sp.
GTAGTAGATCTTTTTGCTAAATTTGCTAGACGCTGCTTCGAACAATTCGGTGACCGTGTAAAACATTGGTTCACATTCAATGAGCCTATGGTTATCGTTGATGGTCAATATTTATACCAATTCCATTATCCAAAAGTAGTAAACGGACCGAAAGCAGTGCAAGTAGCTTATAACTTAAATCTAGCATCTGCAAAAGCAATCAAAGAATTCCGTGACTTGAAGTTGAACGAAACAGGAGCAAAAATTGGTACTATCCTGAACCTAACTCCATCTTATCCAGCAAGTGATAAGCCAGAAGATGTGGAAGCAGGTAGAATCGCAGACTTATGGAGAAATGAAATGTTTTTACACACTGCAGTGTATGGAGAATTTCCACCTGCATTAGTAGAACTATTAACGAAAGACAAAGTGATTTGGGAATCAACAGAAGAAGAACTTGCGATTCTAAAAGAAAATACAATTGATGTTCTAGGAGTAAACTTCTATCACCCATCACGTGTAAAAGCACCAGATATCGCACCAAACAGTGTTGGTGATTGGATGCCAGATCGTTACTATGATAACTATGATATGCCAGGCCGTCGTATGAATATCGATAAAGGATGGGAAATTTATCCTCAAGCGTTATATGATATTGCATTAAATATTCGTGATAATTACAAGAATATTGAGTGGTTTGTATCAGAAAATGGAATGGGAGTATCCAGAGAAGAACGATTCTTAAATGAAGAAGGAGTAATCGAAGATGATTACCGTATCGATTTCATTCAAGAGCATCTAGAGTGGTTACACAAAGGTATTGAAGAAGGATCTAACTGTCATGGTTACCATTTATGGACACCAATTGATTGCTGGAGCTGGATTAATTCATACCGTAACCGTTATGGATTTATTTCCAACAACATTCATACACAAGTAAAAACCATTAAGAAGTCTGGTCATTGGTTTAAGAATGTTAGTGCAAACAATGGAATAGAGTAATGAAGTGGTTAAGATCCATCACAAGGAAGCTTGTGATGGTCTTTTCTCCAAAGATGAAAGTAAGCGTAAATAGATAAGGGTGGTGTTTATCATGTCATTATTAGTTATAGATATAGGTGGATCATCAGTAAAGCACGCTGTATGGGAAAAAGAAGAGTTAGTGGAAAAAGGTTCATTCGTTACTCCAAAGACTTGGGAGGAAATGAAACAAGAACTGCAGAACCTAAAAAAGAAAATGGAAGAAACGTACGAAATAGAAGGCGTTGCGTTTAGTGCTCCAGGTGCGGTAAATCAAGAAAAACGCACAATAGAAGGAGCTAGTGCTGTCCCATATGTTCACCACTTTCCTATTTATACAGAACTAGAAGAACTACTAGGATGTCCTATTTCTATGGAAAATGACGCAAACTGCGCAGGATTAGCTGAAGTATGGAGAGGTGCAGCAAAAGGATTAAAAAATGTCCTCTTTGTCGTAATTGGCTCAGGAATTGGTGGAGCAGTTATTGTAGATGGAAAAATTCAACATGGTAAACACTTATTTGGTGGAGAATTCGGCTTTATGTTACTAAATGAAAACCATACATTTAGTCAACTTGGAACAGCGGTCCATATGGCGAGACGTTATAGTAAACGAATGAATCTAGATACAGAGTTAAGTGGAAAAGAAGTATTTGAACTAGCGGAACAAGGTGACCATATTGCAGCAGAAGAAGTAGAGACATTCTATTATTATTTAGCACAAGGCATCTACAATCTCCAATATAGCTATGACCCAGAGAAAATCATAATTGGCGGAGGCGTATCTAGTAAAGAAGGTTTATTAAGTGAGCTAACGGAACACCTAGAGAAAATTGTGGAAAAGGTAGGTATCGCACCATTTGTTCCTGAAGTAGAGCTATGTAAATATAAAAATGACGCGAATTTAATTGGTGCCGTATATAATTATCAGCTTGCACATGGAAAAGAGAATTTGGTGAATCAAGACTAAATTTGGGTGTATCGCAAGTAAAAGTCGTTGATTCGCAAGTAAACTGGCGTGTATCGCAAGTAAAAGTCGATGATCCGCAAGTAA
The DNA here is from genome assembly GCA_035556015.1 of Niallia sp. Classification (GTDB taxonomy): domain Bacteria; phylum Bacillota; class Bacilli; order Bacillales; family Cytobacillaceae; genus Niallia. The sequence continues at coordinate 2,054 of DATMFU010000098.1, forward strand.
AATAGCGTCAATCGCAACTAAAAGTCAATTTATCGCAACTAAATTAGTCTAAATCGCAACGAAAGTTCCATGTAGCGCAAATAAGAGGGCGTGATCCATCTCCTACAATGTTTTGGAGCGTAACCTAAATGTTCCTACATGCAACTAAAAATCATTAATGCTCAACCAACCAATATATTAATCTCACAGTCTAGTATGACCGGAAACACTCTTTTTTTCAAAAAAACGTAAGAAAAGGGGAATTTGAATTGTATATAGCAAAAGAAGATCGATACGAGAAAATGATTTATAATCGGGTTGGAAAT
>DATMFU010000099.1:0-5038 GCA_035556015.1 Niallia sp.
AAACCACGCGCAAAACGTCCTGCAGTACAAGTTGCAGATACTGATAATGCTCAAGGGTTTAACACATTAAAGGATAAGTTACAAGAGTGGATTGAACAATCTAATCGTAACGATTTAATCAATAAATAATAGTTATATTAACCTAAAAAGGCATATCCCCCATAGTGGGGATATGCCTTTTTTCTATTTTTGGGACTTTTTATGCCGATTAACAGAAAGTTAGTGGGAAATGAACATAAGGTATTAGTAGAACCATTATTTTAATCTTATTTGGAGGATGATGGAATGGTTAATAGGTCGAAATCTGAATTATTCATAGAGCAGTCCAAAATATATGGTGCGAATAATTATAATCCACTACCAATTGTCGCGGAAAAGGCAGAAGGAGTTTGGATTACTGATACAGAAGGAAAGAAATATCTGGATATGCTAAGTGCATACTCTGCGTTAAATCAAGGACATCGTCACCCGAAAATATTGAATGCGTTATTCCAGCAGGCAGGTCGTGTTACTTTAACTTCACGTGCTTTTTATCATGATCAATTAGGACCTTGGTACAAGAAAGTCAGTGAATTAACAAAAAAAGATATGATTCTCCCAATGAACACGGGGGCAGAGGCCGTGGAAACAGCCATTAAGGCTGCCAGACGCTGGGCGTATGATATTAAAGGGGTAAAGGACGGAAAGGCCGAAATAATCGTATGCAAGGGGAATTTTCATGGTAGAACGATGGGAGCCGTTTCATTATCATCAGAGAATGAGTATAAACGGGGGTTTGGACCATTTCTAGATGGTATCAAGGTAATATCCTATGGGGATATACAACAGTTAAAAGAGGCTCTTACGAATAACACTGCTGCTTTTCTCGTGGAACCGATTCAGGGGGAAGCAGGTATTATTATTCCACCTGATGGATTTATGGAAGAAGCTTTTTCTCTATGTAAAGCGAATAATGTTTTATTCATTGCAGATGAAATACAAACAGGTTTAGGAAGGACAGGTAAGCTATTTGCATGCGAGCATTATCACATTTCTCCTGATGTATATATATTGGGAAAAGCGCTCGGTGGAGGGGTATTTCCGATATCTTGTGTTGCTGCAGACAAAAATATTTTAGGTGTATTTAATCCTGGTTCACATGGATCTACATTTGGGGGTAATCCACTAGCATGTGCCACATCTATTGCTGCAATTGACGTCATAATAGATGAAAATTTACCAGATAAATCGGAACAACTAGGCGTATATTTTTTACAACGTTTAAAGGAAATAAAAAATCCTCTTATAAACGAGATAAGAGGAAGAGGTTTATTTATTGGGATGGAACTTGCAGTAGATGCGAGAAGCTATTGTGAAAAATTAAAGGATGAAGGTATATTATGTAAAGAAACACATGATAAAGTGATTCGATTTGCTCCTCCTTTGACTATTACTAGAGAAGAATTGGATTGGGCTATTGAAAGAATAAAGAAGGTTTTGAGTATATAAAAGATAAAAGCCAGAGGAATTCCCAAAAGGGAGAATCACACCATTTTTTCCATCAATGTCGATTTTTTCACCTTAAATTCTATGATGAAATAAGCGATACTGTGCTGTGAATCTGCCCCTTTCATTGGGACACTCTAGGCTTTATCTCTATAAATAACTTAATTGTTTATCTAGTGGATCGAGGCTCTGGCTCTCTTGAAACTGCAGTGCTCGGTTTGAAAAGCAGTCCAAGGTTAATTAATCCTGCGATTCCTACGAGACCGTAGATGATTCTAGAAAGAGCGGAACCTTGTCCACCAAAAATAGCTGCTACTAGATCAAATTGAAAAAATCCAATTAGTCCCCAGTTTATTGCTCCTACTATGGTTAAAACTAAAGCAATTCTTTGGATTGCACTCATTGTCTTTTCCTCCTTATAGTAGAATCCTCCTTAGCTTGTTACACTTAACAAAAATTATGCATAACCTAAAAGCAAACTTTTTTCTAAGAAATATAGATGCAATAAACAGTTAGGAGTTTTTAATCTTTGAAAAAGAGAATGAATGAAGTTTACACGAATTGGAAGTCGCATTTTAAGTTGAAACGAGTGATATTTACATAAAATGTATATACTATTATAGGTTTCCAAGATGAATTCTTTGATTTTCATCTGAGTTTGTTTAATAATTAGGCTGATGTTTAGTATATGTTTGTTATAAAAGGAGGATATCGGGTGGAGAATTTTGTTTTTTACAATCCAACAAAGTTAATATTTGGTAAAGGTCAATTGAGTCAATTAAAATCCCAACTTGCTAATTTCGGGAAAAAAGTATTAGTTGTTTATGGTGGCGGAAGTATAAAACGAAATGGTCTATATGATAATGTGATGAATGTTTTACGAGAAAATGGTAATGAAGTTTTCGAATTATCAGGAGTAGAGCCAAATCCACGATTAACTTCTGTACAACGTGGTGTAGATATATGTAAAACAGAACAAATTGACTTTTTGTTAGCAGTTGGAGGCGGGAGTGTAATTGACTGTACAAAAGCAATTGCAGCTGGAGCAAAATTTGATGGAAATCCATGGGAGTTTATTACGAAAAAGGCTCCAGTAACGGATGCACTACCATTTGGAACCATTTTAACTTTGGCAGCAACCGGATCAGAGATGAATTCTGGTTCTGTAATTACCAATTGGGAAATACAAGAAAAGGTTGGCTGGGGTAGTCCTTATACATTTCCTGTATTTTCAATCCTAGATCCTGAGAATACATATACAGTACCGAAAGATCAAACCATTTATGGCATTGTGGATATGATGTCTCATGTTTTTGAACATTACTTCCATTTAGAAGAGAACACAGAGTTGCAAGACTATATGTGTGAGTCTGTTTTGAAGACTGTGATGGAGTTTGGACCAAAATTAGTAAATGATCTTGAAAACTATGAGTATAGAGCTGCTATTCTTTATTCTGGAACAATGGCATTAAATGGCATGATTAATATGGGATACCAAGGAGATTGGGCTACACATAATATAGAGCATGCTGTTTCAGCAGTTTATGATATTCCTCATGGAGGCGGTCTTGCTATTCTATTTCCTAACTGGATGAAACATAATTTATCTGTTAAGCCTGAACGATTTAAACAATTGGCTGTAAGAGTATTTGGAGTTAATCCAGATGGAAAAACATCAGAAGAGGTAGGATTAGAAGGAATCAAGAAATTAAGAGAATTCTGGAATGAGTTAGGAGCACCAGCAAGATTAGCCGATTATGATATTGATGACAGTAAGTTGAATTTGATGGTAGAAAAAGCTATGACAAATGGCAGCTTCGGAAGATTTAAAGTATTAAATGACGAAGATGTATTAGCTATTTATAAAGCTTCCCTATAAGATAATAAAAGTGTGATAAGAACGCAAAAAGCATGGTTGCGTTCTTATCTTTTAATTTAGGAGTTCACTCATAAATACATGTTACACTTAAAATGGCACGTAATGAAGGAAGGAACCAAATAGCTAGGATAAAGTGTTATTTGGCAAAGAAAAAAACTATTTTTGAATAAAATATGAAAAAAACTAATTGTATACGTTTTCAAAAAAGTTCTTCCTTGATTCCTTATTCTACATTCGATAAAGTGTAAGTGAAGTAAAAATAAATATATCATTGGAGGATCATTTATGACACACGTTCGTTTTGATTACTCAAAGGCACTTAGCTTTTTTGGAGAACATGAAATTACATATTTAGAGGATGCGGTAAAAGTTGCCCACCATTCTCTACATGAAAAAACTGGACAAGGTAACGATTTTCTTGGGTGGATCGATCTTCCTGTAGATTACGATAAAGAAGAATTTTCACGTATTTTAAAAGCTGCAGAAAAAATCAAAAGTGATTCAGAAGTTTTACTTGTAATTGGTATAGGTGGATCTTATCTTGGTGCACGTGCAGCTATTGAAATGTTAAATCACAGTTTTTATAACTCATTATCAAAAGATAAAAGAAAAACTCCACAAATTATCTTCATTGGTAAAGACATTAGTTCAACTTATATGAGCGATGTAATTGATTTCTTAGGAGATAAGGATTTCTCAATTAACGTTATCTCTAAATCCGGAACAACTACAGAACCTGCTATTGCATTCCGTGTCTTCCGTAAGTTATTAGAGCAAAAATACGGCGTAGAAGAAGCAAGAAAAAGAATCTATGCAACAACAGATAAAGCAAGAGGTGCTTTAAAAACATTAGCAACAGAAGAAGGATACGAATCCTTTGTTATTCCAGATGATGTTGGTGGTCGTTACTCTGTTCTAACACCTGTAGGCTTACTTCCAATTGCTGTTAGTGGTGCAGATATCACAGCTATGATGGAAGGTGCTGCAGCTGCACGCACAGATTTTGGAACTTCAGAATTAAAAGAGAATATTGCATATCAATATGCTGCAGTACGTAATGTCCTTTACAATAAAGGAAAAACGATTGAAATGCTTATTAATTATGAACCAGGTCTACAATACTTCTCTGAATGGTGGAAACAATTGTTTGGAGAAAGTGAAGGAAAAGATCAAAAAGGAATTTATCCATCTTCAGCTAACTTCTCAACAGACTTGCACTCTTTAGGACAATATGTTCAAGAAGGTCGTCGTGATATTTTTGAAACAATTGTTAAAGTAGAAAAGCCTCGTCATGAGTTAGTAATTGAAGCAGAAGAGAATGATTTAGATGGTTTAAATTACCTTGCTGGAAAAACAGTAGACTTTGTTAATAACAAAGCATTTGAAGGAACATTACTAGCTCATACAGATGGTGGTGTACCAAACTTAGTTGTTACTATTCCAGAAATGAATGAATATACTTTTGGATACCTTGTATACTTCTTCGAAAAAGCTTGTGCAGTTAGTGGATATTTATTAGGAGTTAATCCTTTTGATCAACCAGGTGTAGAAGCTTATAAAGTTAACATGTTTGCGTTACTTGGTAAACCAGGATTTGAAGAGAAAAAGGCAGAATTAGAAAGTCGTTTATAAGATAAGAACATGTAAAGTATAGTATCTTTTTGATACTATGCT
>DATMFU010000100.1:0-2505 GCA_035556015.1 Niallia sp.
CTTCCAACACCGACATTGGTTATTCTTCATTTTTTATTATTTTTAAGTGAAGTGGTAAAAGGAAAGCAAAGGCAGAAATAAAAACTACGAAAGAAATTACCATACTCCATCCAGTGTACTTCATGTATCCAAAGTAGGCCATTCCAACTTCTATCAAAAATGAAATAACTGAGAAAAGGATAGATAACTTCCATTTGTTTTCTTTTGTATAGTAATTTAAAAACAATATGGCAAGTGAAGTTGGTATAAATGTATACGAGAGAATATCTCCAATTCCACCTTTATTAGGATCGCCTAAATCGATAAGATCCAATGCTCTGGCAATAATGGCATCGCTGATCCAAGTAGCAAGTCCTACGATACCAAAAGTAATATATATTTCTTTCCAAGAAATATTTTTCTTAGGAAGTAATAAAACTAATAATACTAATAGGATACTTATTGTTACGGGAAACCAAAGACCTTCTGCTCCTAAATCTAAATTATGTAGAAATTTCTCCATTTGAAAGCTCCTCTTTGGCACAATTTTGCTAATTATTGTTTCGTAGTAAAAGGTATTTTATACCATGTGTCATATTCATATTATTATTCAAACTCAATCCAACTTCCTACTCTTCTCATACACCCTTCTAGCAAGTTCCTCTAAGATGAAAATAACAGGAATCTGAGTCGTAATATTCGCAGATTCAAAAAATTCCTCCGTCACATAATAAGACACATTTTTATCAGAAATTTTAGCGATTGTAGACTGCGCATTGTTTGTAATACTAAGAATTTTACTGTTCTTTTCTTTTAATTTATGAATATGAGATAGGGTAAACTCATTTTCCCCGGATACGGACAATGCAATCGTAATGCTGTTATTCAAATTAGCATGAATAGGTGTATACCAATCTTTTAGATACGTTGAAAACGTACCTAGGCTCGAGAAGTATCTGGCACCATATTCAGCAAGTGTCCCTGAACTGCCGATCCCAATAAAATATACATGATTAGCTTTAGAGATGGTGTCTGCAGCATCCTCCAGCTTAGAGATGAACTTCTCATTTTGAGTGCGCTCAAAAAACTCCGCTAATACATACTGACCGCTTTTGATCGAGATATCGCTTTTTTCATCCATTGCCAACTTCAGTTTTACTTTAAATTCAGAAAAGCCTTCACAATTTATTTTCCGGCAAAAACGCATGATTGTAGAAGTGGAAACATGAGCTTCATCAGCAAGATCTCTTATACGCATATATATCACTTTTTCTTTATTTTGCATAACGTATTTGTAAATCAACATCTCAAGTTCATTGAAAGTTGCAATTTCCTCATTTGTAAACAAATGCATCTCTCCTTCATGTAAACTTTCTTTTGTCATTATACTTCAAAAGAGAAACACAGTGTTACTTTTAGGAAACGAATTCCTTTAGGAGAAAAACAAATCTAGCGCTTTCAAAACTATATCGTATTCCTTTTATCCTCTCTATAATAGGTCTTGTAAATTCATTATTTTAGGAGGAATGTTCCATGAATAAGGGAATTAAAATCGCAACGATCGGCGGAGGTTCAAGTTATACTCCTGAATTAGTAGAAGGCTTTATTAAAAGATATGATGAACTGCCTGTAAGGGAATTATGGTTGGTTGATATAGAAGCAGGGAGAGAAAAGTTAGAGATCGTAGGGAATCTTGCAAAAAGGATGATCGAAAAGGCAGGACTCCCGACCGAGGTTCATTTAACGTTAGATAGAAAAGAGGCATTAAAAGATGCTGACTTTGTAACAACTCAATTTCGTGTAGGGTTACTGGATGCAAGAGCAAAAGATGAAAGAATTCCTTTAAGTCATGGAGTGTTAGGTCAAGAGACAAATGGGCCTGGTGGACTTTTTAAGGGATTGCGTACAATTCCGGTTATTTTGGGTATTGTCAAAGATATGAAGGAACTATGTCCTGAAGCTTGGTTGATCAACTTTACAAATCCAGCGGGCATGGTAACTGAAGCTGTTCTTCGCTATTCGGATCATAAAAAAATCGTAGGTTTATGTAATGTTCCAATCGGTATTGAGATGGGAGTAGCAAAGCTATTAGATGTTGACCATTCTCGTATCCGGATTGATTTTGCCGGTTTAAATCATATGGTATATGGATTGGATGTATACTTGGACGGAGTAAGTGTGAAAGAGAAAGTAATCGAACTGTTATCAAATCCAGAGAACAGCAGTTTTGTTAAAAACATTGAAGGTCAAGGATGGGAGCCGGAATTTATCCGTGCATTAAATGCCCTCACTTGTCCATATCACCTCTACTATTATAAGAGTGATGAAATGTTGGAAAAAGAGATGAAAAACTTTAAAGAAGGCACAACTAGAGCGGAAGTCGTGAAAAAATTAGAAGATGAATTGTTTGAGCTGTACAAAGATCCTAATTTATCCATCAAGCCACCTCAATTGGAAGAACGAGGCGGAGCATATTACAGTGATGCAGCAGTTCGTTTAATTTCATCTATTTATAACGATAAACGA
>DATMFU010000101.1:0-3885 GCA_035556015.1 Niallia sp.
TCCATACAAGCTGCCCTACATAAATAATTAAGCAACTTAAGATACATACCAACAATACTTTCAACATTAAGAAAACACCCTCTTCCTAAACAAGGATCTCATTATATATGTAACATTTTACCATAATATTGCATTTAATAACATGAATACAATATTCATTTCTAGTTAACATAATGTCTCTTCCGGAACACACCACAAAAAAGAACCCTTCTGGGAGTAAGGGTTCCACTTAGAGTGTGTTTCTGTTTTATGCAGCTTTTTATACATCGTTGATATAACGCGTTTTTCTCTCCGGGTGATTGAAGATAAGATGAATAAAAAGTGCACGTTTTATAAATATGAAGAACAAGAAAAATATAGTATATATGGTAAAAATATGATATTATTTACTTGGGGTGCTATGCATTCTTCAACGAGTATGAATGACAAAAAGCAACCTCTTTCCAATGCCATGGGATATGAGGTTGCTTTTCTCTTTACTAAGTATTAAGAACTCTTATGAATGTTCCTTTTAAGGACTTTTCTAGAGCATACTGATTTAATTCTCTTACTTTGGTGGAGAGCTCTGTTGCTTTCTTTATTCGGACGTTCCCTACCAATACAAAGGGATCGATAATCCGTACCTTTTTCTTTTGGTGTATGTCATAATCTCTCTCATCATTTATTACCTTTTTGCTTATATCTTTTATTTTTTGTAGCACTTCATGGTCTTTGCTTTCAATTAACTTTCTCCAAACTGTTTCATCATCCGATAGTAAGTCATCAAAATGGATAATTTGCTTGGCCATTGCTATCTTTAATATATCCGTTAGTATGGCATACCCATATACATTTGATGGATGAAGAAAGAAGTCAATGACCTCTGTATAATAAGCTTTAACAAACCATTCTGCAGCCTCAATTGTTTTTAAACAAATTTTGTCGTCAACCACTCTTAATTCATCTACAAATTTACAAGCATCCTCTAAAGAAATCATATTATAGGTAGATAAATCACGAAGCGTGTAATCGATGCGGTCTGCACACAGCAAAGGAAGAGGTTGTTCTAATAAGGGCCATTTCTCAATAGGTAATATAGACAAAAGATCAAATCCATGCTTTTGTAAAACAGAAGGTATTTCTGATGATTGAATTGTTTTTTCAAATATTTGATCGTGAAAATCCTGTTCTGGATTATCTAAAACGAAATCTATCACATGAGAAAAAGCTGTATGAGAAACGTCATGTAATAAGCCAGCTATTTGCTCTTCTATAGAACCACCTAATTTTCTAATCAATAGCATGACACCTACAGAATGTTCAAATCGTGTTACATTCCACTTTGGATTCACTAAATAACTTGCACCACCTTGGTGGATCTTTTTCAGCCTCTGAAGGGGCTCAGTATGTATTAATTCTGCTAGGACTGGTTCTAAGTGAAAATTTCCATAAATGGAATCTTGAATTTTCATAAAACGACTTCACGTTCCCTTCTTTTATTACATCTATATTTATCTAGTAGAATAACGTTCTGCAAGCTTCTCTTTATGTGAGCTGAATATTTCTTCTAAAGAAATATCATATTTGTTAGCAATAACAATCAAGTTACCTAACACATCTCCTAGTTCTTCCGTTAATTCTTTCTTATTTTCTTCCAAAGTTCCAGTTACTTCATCTGGTCGATCCCTTCCGATTTCTAAAGCCCTAATAGCTCTTGCTACTTCACCTGTTTCTTCAGCAAGAAAACCAATTCGAATAAAGATATCTAAATCTGACCAACCTCTCATTTTGTAGTAGTCCTTTACCCACTGTTGAAATTCTGTTACGTTCATTAAATGGTTCCACCTTCCTTTTTTAACTTCAACTAAGTTTACCAAATCATCCATTATTATGTATAATCAATAACGATGATTACATAGGAGGGGATATTTATGAAAAGAATAGCTGTATTTTGTGGATCAAGTAATGGAGCATCTGACCTTTATATTCAAGGTGCAAAGGATCTGGGAAAAGAACTTGCTAAACGTAATATTTCGCTTGTATATGGTGGGGCAAGTGTTGGAGTAATGGGTGCTGTGGCTGATGCTGTGTTAGAAGCTGGCGGACATGTCATTGGCGTCATGCCTACTTTCCTTGAAGAAAGAGAAATTTCTCATAAAAACCTGTCAGAGCTTATTGTTGTTGAATCTATGCATGAGAGAAAAGCCAAGATGGCTGAACTTGTAGATGGATTCATTACGTTACCAGGCGGTCCAGGTACGTTAGAGGAATTTTTTGAGATTTTTACATGGGCTCAGTTAGGGTTACATCAGAAGCCTTGCGGATTATTGAATATTAATGATTATTACACACCACTTATTTCTTTATTTAATCACATGACAGAAGAGCAATTTCTACAGGAAAAATATCGTTCTATGGCTCTTGTAGATACAGAACCACAAGGTTTATTAGATCAATTCAATACATATCAACCTCCTTCAGTTAAAACATATATCACAAAAGCTCAAAGCTAAAAAAAGAACAGGATTAGTTACTATCTAATCCTGTTCTTTTTTGTATAGTTGCAATGTAGCTTAACATAATGGATTTTCTAAGAAGTAAAAAAGCTTGCAAGTGCTAGCTTTTTAAGAAACCTATCTTGAAACAACTGTTGTTTCTTGTAAAAATAACTGATTAAGGGCTTGTATAATCATACTTGCTGTTTCTTTTTTATTGGCACACTGGTATATGTCATTATTTTGATTAATTATATAATGCGTAGCTGAGTTAACGTGCAAGGAATCAGAAGTATTTGCCACCATTAAACTAGCCTTAGAAGTACCCATTCTTATTTTGGCTCTCTCTATTAGGGTTTCTTTATCTACGTTACTTTCTAACTTAAAACCTACTAGCATGAGATTAGGGTTCCATTCTTTGATTTGCTTTAAAACTTTAGGTGCTTTCTTAAAGTGAATAACCGGAGGATTGTCGCTAGATATTTTTCCATTCTGAGGAATAAGGTTCCCCTCTTTGTCCAACATCTTGTCTACTATCCAATCCGACCCTGCAGCTGTCATGATAACAGTATCTATCTTTTCACTTAAGATAATGGCTTTCATTTTGTCTTGAAGGTCTACTATTCCTTCAAAACTTTCTAACTTTAAATTCTCTGAATCCTTATCACAGGGTTTTTCTGCAAAATAGCCGTGTAAATATGTAACTGTTGCTCCTTCTGCCAATGCTTCCTCTGCAATCATTTTCCCTATTTTCCCTTTAGCTAAATTAGTGTGTCCCCTAACCTCATCCCACTTTTCTATACATCCACCACTGGTAATAAGTATATTTTTTCCTAACATTACTTTTGCCCCTTTTTATAATTCTATTTTATTACATAAATAAATATTAAATAAACCGCAGTCTAAATAGCAATACATATGTGTCTTCTAAGAAACGTTAAAGCTTATTTACAATTTTTTCATATGAAATTATTGACTTTATTGGTACCTAGTACTAATATCAATTTATATATCTTGGTGTTAAAGAAAGGTGAATTCGATGAAATCAACTGCACGTATTACAGCAATAGGTACATACGTACCAGAAAAAAGACTTATGAATGACGATTTAGAAAGAATTGTGGATACGAACGATGAATGGATCGTGAAACGAACTGGCATGAGGGAAAGAAGAATTGCCGATGAAAACGAGTATTCTTCTGACCTAGCTATTAAAGCAATTGAAAACTTAGTGGAGCAATATCAGAAAGAGTTAAAGGATGTAGGATGTATCGTTGTCTCAACTACAACACCGGACTATGCATTTCCAAGCGTGGGAGCCCAGATACAAGATTACTTTAATATCCCTACAACTGGGGCTCTAGACTTTAATGCTACCTGTGCTGGCTTTACATATGGATTACACATGGCA
>DATMFU010000102.1:0-5273 GCA_035556015.1 Niallia sp.
GCATCTGCCATTTTTGCAGTTAATAATTTAACAGCACGGATTGCATCATCATTCGCAGGAATAACAACATCAATTTCGTCTGGATCACAGTTAGTATCAACAATACCAACGATTGGAATATTTAATTTATGAGCTTCAGCAACCGCAATACGCTCTTTGCGTGGGTCAACGATGAATAAGCAATCAGGAATCTTCTTCATATCTTTAATTCCGCCTAGGAATTTTTCTAAACGATCAAGCTCTTTGTTTAATTGAACTACTTCTTTTTTAGGAAGTACTTCAAAAGTACCGTCTTCAGACATTCTTTCGATTTCTTTTAGACGAGCAATACGTTTTTGAATTGTTTCAAAGTTTGTTAAAGTTCCACCTAACCAACGTTGGTTTACAAAGTATTGACCAGAACGGATAGCTTCTTCTTTAATAGCATCTTGTGCTTGTTTTTTAGTACCTACGAAAAGAACTGTACCACCGTTTCCAGCTAATTCTTTCACATAGTTATAAGCTTCTTCAACCTTCTTAACTGTTTTTTGAAGATCGATGATGTAGATGCCGTTACGCTCTGTGAAAATAAATTTTTTCATTTTTGGGTTCCAACGGCGAGTTTGGTGACCGAAATGTACACCAGCTTCAAGTAATTGTTTCATTGAAATAACTGACATGTTTTTTCCTCCTAATGGTTTTGATTTCCTCCGCTTTTATCATTTCTAATCAAAACTGTAAAAACAGCACCATTGATTAGATCCAAAAGCGTGTGTATTAACACCATTTGTTAATATAGCACATGTATTCTAGACAATCAAGTATCTTTACTAATTTTGTCTAAATTTCAGAAGTAATTCGATCTCTGTTTTGCCTTTATGTAGTTTTTTAGCGATTTCCTCCAATGTTTTTCCTTCTTCTTGGAGTTCTAAAGCTTGATCAAGTAAAGTCTTTTCTTCCTTAACTTTCACTTGTGGTTCAATCTTTTCTTCCTGTTCTCCATTTTTTGAAGGGAGAATTAGATTTAATAAATTCTCCATCTCATCATGCTCTATGTTGGTATCTTTTTGCTCAACAGCAGGTATTGATTCGGAAGGTTTAGACTTATATCTATTTAAATAGACTTTGTTTTTCTTTATTTCTGTCGACATTAACTTCTCTATATTTTGTGACTGGACCTTTATTTCCGAATTTTTTGTCGTCTCTGATCCTTTTATCTCTGTGAGTTTGTCAAAAAACTCTTCATTTTCCTCTTTTAATTGCTGAATAAAAGATGTAATAGCATCTTCAATTTCACGCAAATTCTTTTCCTGCTCCTTTTCTACACCAAACAATTTGTTTTGTCTTAAATATAAAATGATAATACACAAAAATGCTGCTAGATTTAAAGTAATACTTAATACAAGTAAAAAATTAGCCATCTCATCCCTCTATCTACTATAATCAATTCTTGTTCCTTTATATGGATGCTGTACTTTGAAAGAATGAACCTCTTCTTCTATCTCATCCTGCTCTCCATTTTCATTTAAAGGGGTATTTTCTTTTTCACGACGCTTTCTATTATTAATTTTTGCGTTCACTTCTCCCTTAATAACTGTTGTTCTCTTTTTTTCTTCTTCTTTCGACATTTCTTGAGCAGCTAAATTATACATATGCTGATGTTTATGATCTTGTTGGTCTTGAATTTTCCCAACATCATAGGTTCGAGGTAGAGCAATTTGTAATTCGATTGCTTTGAGACTCATCTTTTGACCCCATTTCCCCGTTACATAACTTTTTCTAACGAATGTCTTAATTTAAAAATCGCTTTTGAATGAATTTGCGAAATTCGAGAAGTAGATAAATTCATGACGTTTCCTATTTCAGTCAACGTTAATTCTTCTTTATAAAACAAACTAATAACAAGTTGTTCCTTCTCATTCAATTCTTTAATTTTTTGCGCCATTTCTTGAACTAATTCATCTTTTAATACTTTATCTTCTGGTATTTCAGTTTTATCATCACGTATGGAAAAACTTTGAGACTCTTTTTCATCGCTATCATTCAATTGTTCATCAATGGAAAGTACATTTGCAAAAAAATGTTCATTCATTGTTGCGTATACTTCTTCCACTGTAATTTCCAGTTCATCTGCTATTTCCTTTGCTGTAATATTTCTCATTAATTTTTGTTCAAGCTTTTCAATAGCAGCTTCAATTTTCTTTGACTTCTCTCTTGTGCCCCTTGATAACCAATCCTCTTTTCTTAAACCATCGATAATACTCCCTCTTATACGAAAAGATGCATATGTATCAAATTTCAAATCTCTTTTAGGATCAAAACGTTGCAAAGCATCATAGAGACCCATCAATCCTAAACTTGTTAACTCTTCACGAGAGACACTTTTGGGTAAACCGACGGATATTCTTTGCACATGGAAACTTACTAAAGGCATATACTTTTTTATTAGTTGGTTTCCAGCTTCAGTATCTTTAGAAGTAATCCATGATTCCCAAGCCTGTTTCTCTTCTAGTATTGAACTATTTTCCATCAAATACCCTCCTCAAAACCTTAAGCAGATAGATAGACCCCTTTTTTCAAATCAGTTGTCTAAAGATTATGTCTTGCATAGTCATATAGGTTCACTAATGCATCCATTTGACGAAAAAAAAGCCTCTATATGCACACAAAAAGAGAACTCATCATGCAAATGCAGTCACCTTTTTATACGCAATTTATAGATTTTTTCCTATCTATTCCAAACCGTTCATACCGAATATTCTATAATTTTTCATTAATTAAACTTGATAAGTGTTACTTATATTTTTCACTTCAAAAATCATATCCATTCAGGAATTTTTCCGATATTAAATTAATAAAAAATTATGTATACATTTCACTATAGATTTTAGCAGAACATAGCCCTTTTTCCGTTATATTTTATTCAGAAAGAGAAGAAAATAGGTAATTATTCCTATCTATTTGTGATCAAAAAAAGACTATCTCTTTATAAAGGAAAATTCTTCCTACTAGAAATGTCTTCTAGAAGTATCCCCCTGTTAGAGACAGCCTATAAACTTGGACCGTGTTAATTAAATTTTATTTGTTCAACCCTAGATTATATTGTATGGGTCCCTTTGTTAACCGTTCGAACAGTCAATTGATGTGTAACTGGAGAAAATTCTATCGTTCTTCCACTGTTTCCTCCTACATCTTCCCCTGTTATATTAATCTTTAAAGATTGAAGTGTCTTCTTTACTGCTTCGACATTACGAGGACCGATACGCATAATATCGCTTGTACCATTAAATTGAAACATCTGTGCCCCTCCAGCTATTTTAGCGAGAAGGGTGTTTTTATTTAGTCCTAATGTTTCTAGCCTATTTACCAATTCTAAAATCGCAGTATCAGCAAACTTTGCTTTATTAAGTGATCCTGCCTTTGATAAGGAAGCCTCAGGCAACATAATATGGGCCAATCCAGCAATACTTTTTAAAGGATTATACAACACAATTCCAACACAAGAACCGAGTCCCGATGTACGAATCACATGTGGTGCTTCCACTACATTCATATCAGCAATTCCCACTTTTACTACGGTAATTGGACTAGTCATCCTCCATCACTCCCAATGACTGAAAGAGGGTAGTAAAAGAATCTGGGTCAGGTAATAAGAAAAAATGTCCATTCACTTCATCTGAAAACATGTTCTCTTTGTCAGATAGTTGTGTATTAATAACAATTGCATAATCACTAACTTGAGATAGTTCAATTAACCCATAACTAACAATCGCTCCAACCATATCAATAGCTAGAGCTGGTACAGAAGGATACAAAAATAAATTTGTAAAATCGGATAAGGAAGACAAATAAGATCCTGATAATATGTTTCCTAGCTCCTGTAAAGCGGATAGTGCTATTTCATCATATGGTTGTTCATCCAAATTGATGGTAGGATCCCCAATCATAGCTTGAATAAATTTGTTTGCCTGCTCTAATGGCAGAACAAAAAACATACTACCAGTAATTTCACCTTCAAGTCTTAAAAAAACACCAGCAACAATATTTTCTGAACCCCCTGCCATTTCCATCATTTCATCAAAAGAAACAATTTGAACGTCAGGGACTTTCATATCTATTGTTTTATTTAGTAATTTAGAAAGAGAAGTAGCAGCATTTCCTGCACCAATATTGCCCACTTCTCTTAATACATCGAGTTTTAAAGAACTGAAATTAGTAAAATAACTCATACATTACTCTTCATTTTTATTTAGAGTATAATTTTTTAAGACATTACGATCGAACACTTTCTCAAGATCAACTAAGATTAATAATCGATTCTCTAACTTCACTACACCTTTAATATAATCTACTTCGTTTCCACCAATTGTTTCAGGTGCAGGTTCATATTTAGATGTTTCAACATCTACAACATCATTAGCAGAGTCAACGATAATACCGACTTCCATATCATCAAGCATCACAATAATAATTCTTGTACTATCTGTATATGAAATTTCCTCTAAATTAAATCGTGAGCGCAAATCAATAATTGGTGTAACAACACCTCTTAAATTAATAACCCCTTTAACAAAAGGAGCAATATTGGGTATTCTAGTAATATGCATGTTTTTTTCTATAGACATTACTTGATGAACAGAAATTGCATATTCTTTTCCTTTAAGCTCAAATATAATTAATTTTTCTTCTGTAGAAACAGCATTGCTCATTCTTTATTCCGTCCTCTCTAAAGTGAAA
Source organism: Niallia sp. (assembly GCA_035556015.1). GTDB lineage: Bacteria > Bacillota > Bacilli > Bacillales > Cytobacillaceae > Niallia. Next base: position 4,717 of record DATMFU010000102.1, read on the forward strand.
CTTTAAAAAGTGATTTCTATGTGTAAACCACTTTTGACTTTAACAGGCCATACTACCTAAACAATACCATTTGTTTAAAGTAATATGGCACCTTCGTCATCTGAAATAAACTAATTAACTTACGCCATATTATATTAGTTTTTCTATATGTGAAGCCTGTTAGAATTCTATATAAAGTAATTTTCTATTTAATCAGAGCATTGCAATCAACAATTAATGCTACTTGTCCATCTCCTAGAATAGTTGCACCAGAAATTGCATATGCGCTTGATAAGTATGTGCCTAAAGATTTAAGTACAACTTCTTGTTGTCCGATAAAACCATCTACAACAAGTCCTGCTAACTTATCTCCCTTTCTAACAATTAAGATAGAATAATAGTCATTTTCTTCCTTATAATTAGGAACATCAAAAATATCTTTTAAAAATAATAAAGGCACAACTTTTCCTCGAAAATCAATTACTGTTTGATTATGAGCCTGAAGAACATCATTTTTATGAACGATTGCTGTTTCAATAATAGAAGATAACGGAATAGCATACTTCTCTTCTTGAATT
>DATMFU010000103.1:0-17201 GCA_035556015.1 Niallia sp.
TTTGAGTTTCAATTCGTTCAACCATTTTCTGCTGTTTTTCAAACTCTCTTTGTTGAGTTAGTCTTCTTTGTTCTCTAGCCTTCATGTAACTAGTGTAATTCCCTTTATGTTCATAGAGTTTCTTATTCTCAATTGACCAAATTTTAGTCGTCACTTGATCTAAGAAATACCGGTCATGGGAAATTAATATGACAGTTCCTTTATATTGCTTTATTTGCTCCATCAATAACTTAGTACTTTTTTCATCTAAATGATTCGTTGGTTCATCTAATAGAAGTAATTGTGCGTTTTTTGAAAAACCCTTTGCTAGTCGAATTTTCAATTTTTCTCCACCGCTCAATACTGAAAAGTTGCTTGTGGGTACTTTCCATTTCGATAGTAATGTTGCCTCATGTGCAGGTACGTCAAGTGTCGAGAAGTTTTGCGTCTCCTGCTCTACAATCGAAGTCTCTACATTTGATTGAAGCCACATACACTGACCTTTCGTCGGTTGAAGTTCACCAGCTATCATCTGGAGTAATGTTGATTTTCCAGCGCCATTCTTACCAATGATCCCAATAACATCCCCACGTTGTACAGATGCATGAATGTTTTCTAATAGTGTAGAATCTAGAATTTCATAACTTATATTTTTTAGTTTTAAAATTTCTATCATAAAATCCATCCCTTCTTTAGGGAGGTACTTGCTCTAAAAAGAGTGACAGTAAAGAGCTTTAAATTTTCTTTTACAATCACGACTATAAAAAGCAAATAAAAAATCCTCCCAATTTTACTTGGAAGGATTAGTCGCAATTTCAATGTGAAAAGAAGCTATCTCTTTTAAATAGCTTTACAAAAATAATATTGAAAAATGGGCAGACTAATCCTATTTTGTAATTTGAAATACTTTATGCGTAACTTCAAAGTTAAAATAAGATTAGTTAATCATCGGCCACCCATCTTCCCTTCTTTTCATAAGTAAATATATTATAACACAAATTTTGGTTAATTATAAACGGGATGGATCTTCAAAATTGATCATCCGGGTATTTCTCATCCCATCTATTACGTCTTAAACAAAAGGGCAAATACTAAATTGTTTATATTAATAGTAAGTAGATCCAAATTAATATAAATCCGATTATAGTATAGGTTATACATAAGCGTGCGGATGAATTCTTAATCGCTACGATAAACATCTCTTTTATTGTAACTGTTAACATCATCCCAATCGCAAAACTCAGAATCAATGCACAAAGAGAAGGAGGTATAAAATACCCTAAAGAACTACCTAAAAGAATTCCAATACCGACTGGAGCGATGATGATTCCTATTAACGTAAACCAAGTGCGAATATTTACTTTCCCCAATAATAGAGGTGTAAATAAGGCCACTCCTTCAGGAATATTATGCAGAATGAGCAAATAAATCATTGAACTGTTCATCTCAAACACTTGGCTTGATCCTATCGCGATTCCTACTGGCAAATTATGTACCGAGATACTTAATGCTAGTAATTTAGCAGTACGTAAGTATGTATTTTTTTTAACTTGATAGTTAGTTAGTTGATGAGACACTTCATGCAAAAGAAGGAACAAAATTCCTCCCATTAACAATCCCCAGAAGAATATTTTGTTGTTCCCCATCTCAATACTCTCTGGTGCAATATCCAAAACAATCATACCCAAAATGACTCCAGCACAGATTGCATATATAATTGAAACTTTTGTTTGAAACCCCTTTAAAAAAAATGCAATACAACCTCCAAAACAAAATCCAATTGTGGTTATACCCATACCAATTAGCGCAGTAATAAACATTTATTCACCCCATTTAATTACTATAAAAATATATGGTTTAAATAAGTGAATATGTTTCGTTTTTAATAATTTATGGGGAAGATGATAGTAATACAGCTCCAAACAGTAATTAAATGTAATCGATAAACAAACGCCGTATAAAGTAAAAAGCAGACATGAATAAAACATGTCTGCTTTATTTTAATGTAAGCTTTCTAGCGACCGTCTTACATTTTTCAATATAATTTTACTTTGAGGAATGCTCGGAATATCATCCATATCAAAACTTAAATCTTGTTCGGGGATTTCGTACTCTAAACGCTTCACCAAGTAGTCTAAACTACCCTTCATTACTTCAATTGTAATCCATTCTCCTGCACACCGATGCCCATTGTTATAATCTCCGCCACCTTGAGGAATAAAACTAAACGGGCTTCCTTTCCACCTCGCGAAACGTTCAGGTTTAAATTCGTTAGGTTGCCCCCATATATTTGGATCATGATTTGTTCCATATAAATCTAACAGTGTAAGTGTACCTTTTTCGAATTTGTAACCGTTCCAAGTAAAGTTCGTTTTTACTTTCGCCGCAACAAAAGGAAAGAACGGATAATAACGCCTTACTTCTTGCACAAATAACTGAGAGTAATCGGAATAATTCCTTAGTTTCTCTTTTTCATGTGGAAAGTTTTGCAATGCTAACACGGCGAAATTCATATAGATTGCTATTGCCACAATTGGACGCAGGATGTTTAGTACTTCGACAGCTACTGTTTCTCCATCCAAAAGGTTTCCATTTGAGTCTTTATAAAATGCAAACTTGTGTAATACTGTGTTTTCAGAGAACTTTATTTTTTTATTTCGTGCCTCTTCAATAAGCTCTTCAATTTTCTTTTCGATTTGATTCCGCGCACTTCTTCCAATCCAGTGAGTCGGACCAAGAGCTGCAGGAGTTTCAAACATTGCCGCTAACCCCTTCGTCATAACCTTTACATCGTCTTCATGGAGAGGATATCCAACCCATTTGAATGCAGCTTTACAGAGTAACTTTTTCATCTCTTCATATAGAACTATCTCTTCCATTTGCGCCCACTGATCAATTGAGTGTTCCCATTCCATTTTCACGATATCTACAAGTTTTTCAATTTCCTCAGGGTTCATCATAGACATTAACATTTCCTTACGATGTCTATGTTCTTCCCCATCCAATGTTTGTACACTGTTTTTTCCAAACAATGTTTGGACTACTCGATTGGGTGCCGCGCCATTTCTTTGGAACTTATCTTCGTCATAAAAAAGTGCTGCCGCTTCTTCTCCAATCATACAAATGGCTTTTTTCCCTAATATCCTTGTTTCAAAAATATCTGATTGCAAACTTTGACTTCTATTTAGAATAAAATTGTATCCTTCTTTTAACAGGGCTATGCTATGATCAAGACCTTCTTCGCGTGGTATTTGATTATCCAAATTAGTCACCTCTTCAATCTTACTGATACTATTCTTTCTAAACATTTCATATTTATGCTTATTTTTTAGATTAAAAAAAGCACCTCTATTCAGAGATGCTTTGAAATCCATTAATTTAATTTAGGCAAATGATCCTTTTGTTCTTTATGTTTGAATAATGGAATCGTAAACAATACCGCAATCAGGAATAAAATCCCTGATGTTAAATAAACGCCTGGGAGAGTTAATGATGATTTAATAATTCCTGAAATAGACATACCTATTACCATCATTCCCATAAACATTGGTGTTAGCACGCCATTTACGCGTCCTATAAAGGATTCTTCTGTATTTTTTAATATTAAAGTGTTAATTCCTATTTGAATACAAGGTAAGAATAAACCATTAATAAACTGTAAAGTTAACGTTAAGGTTACATTTGTAGAATACCCTATAATAATTGTAGCTATCATACTGACAATGACTCCAATAGTTAAAAGCGTTTGTGGAGATACTTTTCGGGATAGAGCAAAGATGACACCGCCTCCGATTAACATTCCTACCCCACTAGCCATTAATAACCATTGAAGAAATTCCTTCGTCATTCCCAAATTTTCGATTGCTAAAAAAATAGCAAGTGGCTGAACGATTCCAACCGCTAAACCACATACCGCAAAAATGATCCCCATCGATTTTAAGATATCGTTTGATAATACATAACGGAAACCATCCACAAACTCTTTTTTAAAGTTTGATGTTTCTTCAGATTTATCATTTTCAACATCTCTAGGTAAGAATAATAAAACAAAAGCCGATAATAAGAACATGACACCCATTATACCAATCGAAGTGTATATACCGAACTTTTGATAAATGAATGTACCAATTAATGGGCCGACCACCATGAAAATAGCCATTAACGATTGGAAAATAGCCATTACGGATTGTAATTGATCACTAGAAACATGCTGTTTAAATAAACGCATTGCTGAAGGCATTGAAAACTGTGACAGTATGGCAGACACTAATGTAGCAAAAAAGATACTGTACCACGAACCATAAATTAGTGTTATTAACACAACAAAAATGGAGATTGCCGATAAGAAGTCACACCAGACCATCGTCAATTTTGGTTTCCATCTGTCAGCAAAAGTCCCACCAATAAATGAAAAAATAAAAATTGGTGCAAATTCGGCTACCGAAATCAATGAAATGTAAATCGGATTATTGTCCGTAATATCCGTTACATATAAAAGAATTGCAAAGTTTCTTATCCAAATACCTAATTGTAACAAAAAGTTTGATGCCATAATGGCAGATACAATTCGGTTTCCAAATATATTACTTCTCTGTTTTACACTTTCCATGCATTACCTCCAAATTAATAGATTACTCTTTAAACCTATCTAGCTTTATTCATTCCAAATTTTTCAAACAGTTGTTAGCAATACCGCGTAAATTCACATTAGTTACCTTACCGCAAGTGAATATACTTTTTTGTCTCATTCATAAACAAGTCTGATAAATGTCCTTCATACTCTAAATTCAGATTTTGCAAACTTTGTAGATCATGTGGGGAAATGAGCGATAGAGGTTTTTGGAAATGTAATAAATCACCTTCATTTAGCACACATGCAACAAACTCTGAGCAAAAATAAGCACGCTTTCTTCGGATTGGTTTATTTATTACAAAATTTATTAACCCAATGAGGTTATATCGATATAAATGTTTTTGATTTTCAATTTCTTTTATAAAATGGCTCATTTTATTCTTCTGCTCAGCTGATATTGAACAGCTATAAATAGCACATCTTGCGTTTTCAAATAACCCTTTCCTTACATCTTCATTCACGAATCCCCCTATAAAAGGATTTTGTGGTTTTTTTCGCCCAAAACTATATACCTCCAAAAAGTTCCTATCAAATGAAATAGAAGCATGATTATATGGTTTTTTTGTATATAACTTGATCATCCTTGTGAACATTGTTCCGGTATCAGTTAATAATAAATACACTTTTTCCATTTCCATGTATTCTCCTTCATTCGTAATCCCTTATATTTTAAAAACTTTTTTAGCTATACGGAACCGACTGGAGAAATATTCGAATATAGGCCTAGAGACGTATTGTACTATCCAACATACAAAAATTCAATACGATGGTACAATTTTAACAAATGGAAAAAACACAAATAACAAGCCTTTTTACAATGTGAATTAAAGTAATTAGGCTAAATTATTGAGGCAATTCGATAGTTCTCTATAAAAGGGCAAAATAAAAAGCCTAAAGCAAATTAGCTTTAAGCCCTTGTATCAAAAAAACCCGGAAAATTAATTATCCGGGCTTAATTTCACTATTCCTACATGTACGCAAAACTGTTTAGATTTCGCATCGGTTACACCTCTAACTTCAAATTGGACAAACCAATATTCGATTTAGGATATAATAATGCTACTTTCTTATACAGCACTTTTTTGGTGGGTTGTCTGAATCAAAACTGCTTCCGTCTTTTTTCATCGCAAATCCCTCCTGCTTTCATGTCGGATTGTTTAGTGAAATTACAATTAGTATCGCTGATCAGATATAAATCATACATAATTTCAATAAATATTTACCCTTCCCTTACTACTCCCGCGTAAAAAGCATGTTGTTAGGGCTCTAGTAAAAAAAAATAAGCCCGGAATAATTCCGGGCTCAATTTCACGAATGCTAGATGATGTTATTAAAACTGTCTGGCTTTTGCTTCGGACCTCAATAACCGATTGTGGAGTGTAATCTCTGTTCGACCATTTACTTGAGAATCTGTTCGCTTTGTCCTTGTCCAGTTCTGACGGAATTTCTGTGATCTTGGATCTAAATTGTCCATTCTGCTCACTCGTTTTCCCTCCTAAACATCATGTTAGACATTAAAAGTGAAATCGAATATAGTATGAATCATTTTTATTTTATTATACTTATTTTTATTACCATTATTTCGAACCAATTTAGCATTCAACATCGTATAGGAATATTAAATTTTATAAGTACAAATCCTATAACGAGTTGCTATTCTATATTCCCCAGTAAGTAATTGTGTCAAATATTCCAATCACAATAAGAATAACTCCCGTTAGTTTTTGGATCATTCCTCCCACCTTTTTACTTTTTTTCATAAGGAAGCGTTTAGTATCGAAAGCCTCAATTAATCCAAAAATAATGAGAAGTGGCATGGAAGTGGCAATTCCAAATACTGCTGGCAATATAAATCCGTAAGTGGAAGTCACAACTGTTGGCATTAGCCAAACAAAAAATAGGACAAACATTGTTGGACAAAAAGCTAATGCAAAGCTAGCTCCTAAAAGGAACGAGCCCCATTTCCCTTCTTTCATAATCATCGGTAATTTTGATGTCATTCTATGAAGAAATACCAGTTTAATGATTCCCACAAGAATCAGACCTGTCATGATTAGCAGAGGTCCAATTGCTTTTCTGAAGATTGGAAAGTAGTTTGTCATCTCCGACTCGAAAGATTGGCCATAGAACCAAGCAAGCCATCCAATACAACTAAAAACCACAACTTTCCCTATTATAAAATAAGCAATTTCTATCCAAATGTTTTCTTTTTGAATATTTCGGTTCCCATAAAATGTGATGGCACTAATATTTCCTGTTAATTGACAAGGTGCAAAGGCCCCCACCATCCCAAGAAGAATAGCGATTACTATGTGGGAATGCTCATATGTATTCAAGAATGTCGTAATGGGCTCACTAATAAACCCACTAATTTGAGCAAGTAGACTATACATGACACATCACCTTCTTTATATCAAAGAATACACTGATTAACGTTAAGTGTAAAAAGAGATTTTTTTAAGAAGGGATTCAATTCAGGGGAAAAACCAGAACATTTTTTGCGTCTCTCCATATTTATATATAGGAAAGGGGCGATTGAAATGGTTTCGATAGAACCAATGGAATTAAATGGACATAGTTTCACTGCTGTCACTGTTCGTTTGCCAAAAACTACTTTGTTAACAATTTCTAATGAAAATGGGTATATCATGTGTGGGGCATTGGACGTTGAACTTTTAAATACTCGATTAGCAGATCGCAAAATTATTGCTGGTCGAGCTGTAGGAGTTAAGACAATCGATGAATTGCTAAATGCCCCATTAGAATCGGTTACTCTTGAAGCAGAAAAGATTGGGATAACAAAAGGTATGATTGGTGAAGAAGCACTTTTAAAAATGATTTGATGATATTCTCTTCTATGAAAGCAGCCTGTAGAAAAGTTCGAGAAGAATCTAGTTTTTCTACAGGCTTATACATATTATTGTGTGATCAAAAACAAAAGGCTGCCCAGAAAATTTCTGAACAGCCTGCTACTATTTATTTAAATGATATGGAACAGTAGCAACAACCACATTTCTTCTGAATAATAACGAAGAACGAATAAGTGTTCCTGAATGGTTGTGGAGTATATTATGCCAGCCCTTTTTTGGTATAAACTGAGGGATGATCACTGTAACTTGGTAGTTTGACTTTCTTGCTTTATATTCAACTCGATCGATAAATCTAGTAAGAGGATTAATAATACTTCTATATGGTGAATGCAATGTCACAAGTTTTATCCCCGGTTGCCACTTGTTCCATTTGTCCTCAAAGTCCTCTTCGTTTTCGTAATCAAACGATACATACACTGCAATAATTCGATTAGGCGAGAGCGCTTTAGCGTAATTTATAGAATTTTCTACAACTCTAGTAAAACCTGAAATGGGGACAATCACAACATTCCCATCTATTTGCTTTACTTCCTCATCTTCAATAATTCTAAGCTGGTCACTTACATCTTCATAATGTTTTTTCACTCGATAAAATAAAAATACAATTATAGGTAAGAACACGAAAACTGGCCATACGTGTAGAAGTTTGGTTAGGAAGAACATGAATGTAACAATTAAACTAATTAATGCGCCAATAGTGTTTACTATTAATTTAGAAACCCATCCCTGTGGTTTCTCCCTTAGCCATTTTACAATCATCCCGGTTTGCGACAATGTAAATGGGATAAAAACACCCACTGCATAAAGTGGAATAAGGTGTTCTGTTTTTGCATGAAAGGCCAATATTAAAAGGATTGAAGCAACTCCTAGTATATTGATACCATTTGAGTATCCTAATCGATCCCCACGAGCAAGAAACATCCTAGGAATATATTTATCTTTTGCAAGATTGACAGCAAGTAATGGGAAAGCAGAGTACCCAGTATTTGCCGCAAGGATTAGAATTAATGCCGTTGTTCCTTGAATAAGGAAGTACATAAAATTCCGTCCAAAGACCACTTCTGCAATTTGCGAAACAACTGTTACCTCTGCTTTTGGGATTATCCCATAATAGTAGGCTAAAAATACAATCCCAGAAAATAATATTGTTAATAATCCACCCATCATCATTAAAGTTTTTGCAGCATTTTTGGGTGCAGGATTTTTAAAATTTGGGATTGCATTTGAAATAGCTTCAACCCCTGTTAATGCAGAACATCCCGATGCAAATGCCTTTAATAATAAAAATAAACTAATTCCTGCTACCGGAGTACCTATTGATGCGTGAAGAGTAGAAGTTACTTCACCAGTTAATACATTGTAAATCCCTACTCCAATTAAAATGAGTAACGAGAAAACGAATAAGTATACCGGGTATGCTAAGATTGATGCAGACTCTGTTACCCCTCTTAGATTTAAAATAGTTAACAAAACTACGAACACCACTGCGATTTCTACATTGTAATCATGTAATGTTGGAAAAGCGCTAGTAATAGCATCCGTACCAGCTGATACACTTACCGCAACCGTCAATATATAGTCAACTAAAAGTGAACCTCCAGCTATTAACCCAGCATTCACTCCTAAATTACTTTTGGAAACAACATACGCTCCCCCACCATGAGGATAAGCATATATAATTTGCCGATAAGACATAATAAGCGCTCCTAGAAGGATTAAAACACCTACAGCAATAGGTAGCGAATACCAATAAGCAACTGCTCCAACTGTTGCTAATACAATGAGTATTTGTTCAGGACCATAAGCAACTGATGATAACGCATCAGATGAAAGAATCGCTAAGGCCTTTTTTTTATTAAGCTTTTGTTCACCTAAATCAGTAGTTTTTAGAGGTCTCCCAATAAAAAATCTTTTAATTGTCGTAATCATTTTTATCCTCCATCTATTTGAGATCATGAAATAAAATTTTTCATTGCTTGCACTACCCAATTAGAATTAAGGATAAAAAAAGTGTCTACAAGCCATAGTTAAATAGACTTGTAGACACATGATTTTTTTGCGTCACAAGCTCCACCTTCCTTCTCATATAACGCTTACGAGGTTAGCTGTCGGATTCGGGCCATTGAGTAGCCCTACCTTAAAAAGGATTCACCCCTAGGATAAAAATTTTATCCAAGAAACGGGTCCCCCGCACCAATTGGTTTAAGCGATTTTAGAAATTTGAAACTGTTTTAAACTATTCAGTTTGAAACTGTCATCATATTACTCCTATGTTTTGAAAAAGTAAATATCTAGTTTTGTAAATTTCATCCCAGGTACTTAAATACAAAAAAAGTGGAAACCATTTTTAAAACGGTCTCCACCTTTTTTGTTTTAATGACTAGTTGCGTCACTATATTTCCCAGTAATTTTTTCAATTTCCACTTCAAACAACTCAGTTGCGGGAAGTGCTGGATATCCCTCTTTTTCAAATACCCAATTCGGATCACCGTATTTTTTCCACAACTGGTCATAAAACCATTCTTTTTTCGGCACGTCTTCAATGTGTTTAATTGTTCCGAATAAAACAACACTCGTATACCCTAAAGCTAAATGGCAGGCATGTTTTTTACCAGGAACCACTGCTCCCATCTCGCATACTTCAATACTAACCTTTTGATTCTGCTTTACATTTGTCCAGAAATGACTTTCTCTTAAATTTCCAATATGTAAATATAATTTATTCCCTTCTTCATACACATAAACTAGTGGAATAACATATGGATACCCATCTTCGCCAACAGTCGCAACATGTGCTACTTTAGCCATTTTTAAAAAGTGATATGCTTCTTCCTCTGTAACTTCTCGTTTTCTATTATGAATTGTCCCTCTCATAATTACTCTCTCCCTTCCTTTAAATATATATTCTAAATACATCTTTATTTTTCCTACTAAATATAAAATGTTTTTAATATAATAATTTAGCGCTATTCATTAAATCTTTAACTGCTCATATATTTCTAAAAAATCAATAGTATGATAAAATTATTGTCAAATAATCTAAGGGGGAACTGACCAATGGCAAAAGCATTGAAAACAGGTAAAATTGCACCTGAACGTGTTGATGAAGCTCTTCAAGTTCGTGACCGTTTAATTATCGAATTATTAGTTAAAGTACTTGATGAAAAGTTAGTTATTGAGCGTCCAATTTTAAAAGAACGCCTAGCAAACCTAGTTGAGCTTTCTGATAACGATGATGAGCTAAAAGAAACAATTCACGCTCTTATTAATCAGCTGTAATATTACAAACTCATTAAATTACTTTAAAGAGCAACAGTTTCATAAAAGATGCACAACTACTGTGCATCTTTTTTATTTTCCCTTCTCATCGCTAGATGATAAATAAATCGTATTGGTCAAACATAGATTTGTAAGAGGGCTGATTGTTCTTTAAATTTTTTCATGGTGGTGTGTGATTGGAAACAGCGCTTATTTATATGATTTTATTGAGGTTTTTATCTGGAAGTATCGAAATTACTGCTGCTACTCTTATGCTCAAATTTAATGATTTAGAAAAGGCCTTTTATATTAATACTTTATTAGCTTTAGTCGGCCCTTGTATTTTACTTATAACAACAGGGATTGGGATATCGGGGCTAAGCGAAAAAATTTCCTTTGCTAAAATGATTTGTCTCTTTGGCGGAATCGTACTAATTTTAATTAGCCTCAAAATGAAGTAAAAGACATACATAAATCATTTTTGTCTAAATAAATTTCACACTTAGAATCATTCTATCAGTTACAATGATTTATATTGAATCTCAATTTTCAATAATCTGGAAGGGAGTCTAGACTATGAATATCGTTACCTTTATCGGTAGCTCAAGACCAAATGGTAATACGGAATATCTTACTGATTTAATACTTAAAGATGTTGATCATCAAAAAATTTACTTAAAGGATCTTACTATAAAGCCAATAGAAGACTTAAGGCACACTGAAGATGGTTTCCAATATGTAGATGATGATTATGATCAAATTATTGAGGCAATTTTAGCAAGTGACGTACTTATATTTTCTACTCCAATTTACTGGTATAGTATGACTGGGTTAATGAAAAACATGATTGATCGGTTTAGCCAGGCTATCCGTGATGAACGCTATCCAATATTTAAAGAACATCTAAAAACAGTAAAAACGATTGTTGTTGCAGTTGGTGGCGATGACCCTCGAATAAAAGGGTTGCCCCTCATCCAACAATTCCGCTACACATTTGATTTTTTAAATATGCCTTTAACTAATTATATTATCGGAAAAGCAAGTAGGCCCGGGCAAATCCAAAATGATGATATTGCCTTAACCCAAGCAAAATTGTTAAATGATTTACTCAAAAATAAGACATTTTAAATTCCAAATTAAAAAGGTGAAACAAACAGATTAGTTTGTTTCACCTTTTTTGTGTACTGTTCTTTCCCCTAATAGTGATAATTGCCTCTATAGGTGAAACAGCACCCTCTTTATATTTCTAGGCTGTTACTTAAACCAACCTTTCCGCTTAAAGTATAGCAACATAAATAATGCGATTAGTGACATTGCCCCTAGAGAGATAAAGTAGCCGTGCTCCCATTGTAACTCTGGTATGTTTTTAAAATTCATCCCATAAATACCGGCTATAAATGTTAAAGGCGCAAAAATAGAAGTAGTGATGGTTAAAAGTTTCATAACGTTATTCGTCTGATGAGAATTCATGGAAAGATAACTGTCTCTTATATCTGCAGTTACTTCTCGATTAGTCATAACCATATCCGAAAGCTTTAATAAATGGTCATAAATATCTGAAAAGTATTCCCTTCTCTTCTCAATGCCATTTAAATTTAGATGATGGGAATTTAACATTCGATACAGTAAGTCTCTCATTGGGTTTACCGTATGTAGGAGCTTTAATAAACGGTTTCTCGTCTCAAATAGCTCATTCATAAGCTGATTCATTGATTGATCGTCTGTATTTTCAATCATTTTTTGGAGTTCATCCTCAATTTTATAAATCAATGGAAAATAGTTATCGACTATTTTATCTAAAACTTCATAAAACACATAATATGGGTCCCACTTTTCAAGTGTTTCCTGCCCTAATAGTTGACTCCAAACTTTTGTGACCTCCATAGAAGGTATTTTATGAAAGGTTACAATACAATTTTCACCAACAAAAAAGTTTAATTGATCTCGGATGATTTTCCCATCATTTTCTTCTACGATGTGGGTTACAAAAAAGGAGTAATTTTTATAATAATCTAATTTAGGACGTTGGGTTTCTTGAATACAATCTTCAATTGCTAAAGGATGGAAATGGAAAATGTCTGATAATCGTTGGATTTCCTCCTCTGTTGGTTCACTAAAGTCAACCCAAATCCATTTATATCCGGTGAAATCTGCATTTGTAATGGAAATATTTTTTTCGAGGTGATTTTCAGTCGTAATTGCTACAAAGTTAATCATTTTTATACCTCTCTACAATCTATTTGAAAACTAACGGATCAAAAAAGAATAACTATTCACTCCTACATGCGCGAATTAATGGCACCCTCGATTACAACATTTTTTTACAATCAATATTACTGAGGTTTTATATAGTGTATTGCTTTTAGTTATAAGTTTTATCAAATCTTAAGCTTTTTAAGCGTTTCAGTTGAGAATTAACTTTTATGAATAAGTTTTTTATTTTAACTTTTCACATCTTTAGAATAAAAATCTCATCTCATCAAATACTTTCTTTTGTGGGCAGACAATTGAAAGGTGGTTCTCGTATGTATTTTTATAAAGAAGATTTAATAAATATTATTGTTCCAGATAAGCCAGACCCCGCAGCTGCGAAGGTATTACAAGAGGCTTTAGGTGGTCGTTTTGGTGAAATGCGTACGATGATGCAGTTTTCTTTCCAATCTGCTAATTTCCGTGGAAAGGAAAAGCAATATAGAGACTTAATACGTGGGATCTTTTTAGAAGAGATCAGTCACGTTGAACTTGTTCAAACAACAATTAACCAATTATTGAATGGCTCAGGAGAACCGGGAGTCGGAAGTGCAGGAATAGATGATGCACCACTTGATGAAGCAATAAAGCATGCTAATCCACATCACTTTATTATGGGTGCTCAAGCCTCGTTACCGGTAGATGCAGCCGGGAATCCTTGGATGGGGAATTATGTTTATAGTCACGGGAATTTAGTGGCAGATCTTCTTGATAATCTTGTTCTTGAATCAACTGGTGTACTACAAAAAACACGTATATACGAAATGAGCTCTAATAAAACATTTAGGGAAACTCTTGCTTTCTTAATTGTTCGAGATAATGCCCATCAAAATGCATTTGCAAAAGCATTAGAAACACTAGGTGTAGACTGGGGAAAAATACTCCCAATTCCGAACTATGATATTAATAAATATCCTGAGTGTCAAAAGTATATCGATATGGGCTTCCATAATGCATTCTTCAACTTCCGCTTAGATGAACATCGAGTAGGTGAAATATTTAAGGGAGTAACCCCAAGTCGTAATAATGGTGAGCTACGCGTGACTGATCCACCAACACCTTACCCTGTTCCAGAATTGCCTGAAATGCCTAATGAACATAGCCCAGGGTTAAAAGATTTAAATAACTAACAAAACAGGCCAGTCTCTTTAAATTGAGACTGGCCTTCAATATTAAGGTCTTTATATGAACAGAATTTAATGAATATGCACACTCACATGTAATTACTTTTTATTATATAAGTACAATGCGGCGAATAATAACACAATAGCGATTGCCTTTTGTTTATCAAATGGAAAGCGGTTGCCTCCAAAAAAGCCAAAGTGATCAATCACTGCACCCAAAATAATTTGCCCTGCAATGACGGCAATTAAAGCAGCCGAAACTCCAATTTTAGGAACTACAAACACCATGACAAGGACATAGAATGCTCCTAGTAAACCACCTGTTAATTGCCATTTCGGAACACTTGAAATTGCTGAAATATTACCATTGCCGAAGAATAGTAAACACAATAACAATGCGAGTGTACCGATGCTAAAACTAATAAATGAACCTTCAAGCACACCAACTTTCTTGCCTAAACCACCATTTACTTGTCCTTGTATTGCCATGACCATTCCCGCTACTACAGCTAGTAGTGGAAGCATTATTTTTAATATCATAAATTCCTCCAAAGGTGAAAATTGTAATCTATTTTATTATAAATTTTATTTTTAAGAGAGATATAGAGTAGAAATATATATAATTTTCCAAATTACTTCAATGACTACTTACTAATTCGGGTTTTCTTGTGTTGGAACGCGTTCAAGTTTTTCCCGATATTTTTCTATTATTCTACTAAATTGAGATGCCAATACTTGTTGGAAAAGCATGCAAAATACGACCGGCATTACTACCTTTGAAGGAAAATACGTCGTCGCAACAACCACTCCTGTTGCAATATTCCGCATCCCACCGGTAAATACAACAGAGGTAATAATACTGGCATCTTTCCAAAGAAACTGTCCAATGATTAAACAAAATGCATAACCACTAATTGAAATGAATAACACAACGAAAATAATTGCAACTAGCTCCCATGAAATGTTTTTAATATATGGAGCAATCACACTACTATTAATCATTACGATTAAGAACAAACTTAATTTCTGAAAAGGGGCGAGTTTTTTTCCAAGGGTTTCATCAATCTTCCCCTTCGTCCATTCATTTAAAATTAGGCCAACAATTGAAGGCAAGACGATCATCCATAGCATATCAACCATAATAGATAGGGTATCAATTTCAATCGCCTTTCCTACAGTAATATAAACAATCGCAGGCATAATTATCGGAGACAGCAAAGTATCTATAAGAATGATGGATAAACAAAGAGCAAGATTCCCGCGACATATACTTACCCATATAAAACTTGTTACCCCTGTTGGTACGGCTACAGATAAAACAAAACCTATTGTCAATAGGTGATCATCAAATAAAACAGTTGATACAAAATACGCCCAAACAGGCATCACGATATGTAAAAACGCGATAGTAACTAAAATAACAATAGGAAATTTCGTAAAACTTTTTAGCCCTTCGAAGTTCATACTCAAACTACCAGCAAACGTCATAAATGCAAAAAGTAAAGGTACTAAAAATAATAAGTGCCCCCCCACATCCTCTAGCAACACACCAATTACTAAACTAATTGGTGTTAAAATTGGCATCCATTTTTGTAGCCGTTTATTTAAACTATCTAACATGGAAATTTCCTCTTTCTGTCATAATAGGATTGATATTAATACTATACACCAATTAAAGGAATTATTAGTGGGGTTTTTTAGATTAAGAGCTCCGTTTATAATAAAAAACGATTGAAAGGGAGTAAAAATTCTCTTTCAATCGCTTAATTTTATATTTGGTCTGCAGTGATTTCTTCACCATTTAAGATTAACTTATACGTTATAGTTGCTTTTAATGATGCGGAAACAGCACAATATTTCTCTTCACCTAAGTTAATTGCGCGCCATACTTTTTTAGGAGTTATATTGCCATCTACCGTGAATGTTAGTATTGCAGCTGTAAAGGCAGTTGGCATTTCTTCGCGACGTTCACCATCTACTGTGATTTCTATGTTTTCAATATCATCTAAGTGCGGTTTTAATATCATCGTCACATCAATCCCTATACACCCTGCTAGTGCTGCTAGTAGCATTTCTGTCGGTGTCGCGGCATTACCTTCTCCGCCGTAGTTCGCTGTTGCATCCATCAACATTGGATGTCCAGTAGGTCCAACAGCTTCAAAAGCACGGCCACCTTGCCATTTTGCTTTAATTTGCATATCGTTTCAATTCCCTTCTTCTTTTCAATTCGCTCATAACCGTAAAAATTAAAATTCAGAAACTTGTCTTAAAAATTTCTGCGCTCTTTCAGTTTGTGGGTTTTCGAAAAATGAAATTGGTTCAGCATCTTCAACAATTACACCATCCGCCATAAACAAAATCCGATCTGCAACGTCTTTTGCAAAGTTCATTTCATGTGTGACAATGACCATCGTCATGCCATCTTCTGCTAAGTTCTTCATTACTTTTAATACTTCACCTACTAACTCAGGGTCTAAAGCAGATGTGGGTTCATCAAATAGCATTAACTTAGGTTCCATCGCAAGTGCTCTCGCAATCGCAACACGCTGTTGTTGACCACCTGATAATTGAGACGGATATGCGTCCTCCTTTTCAGCTAAGCCTACTTTAGAAAGCAAGTCAGACGCAATTTTATATGCCGCTCCTCTTTCCATTCTTTTAACGACAATTAAAGCCTCCATCACATTTTCCACAACAGATTTATGCGGATATAAATTAAATTGTTGAAATACCATTCCCGTTTCTTGACGTATTGCATGGATTTCTCTTTGTAACACTTTTTTTGGCGCTTTCATGCTAATCTCATGGCCGTTTACTGTAATCGTTCCACCTGTGATTGTTTCTAGTCCATTAAGACATCTTAAGAATGTACTCTTTCCCGAACCACTTGGACCGATTACTGCAACAACTTGATGAGCTGGAATTGAGAGAGAAATATTTTTTAATACTTCTAATTCGCCAAAGCTTTTTTGTAGTTGTTGGATGTTAATCATATTTGTCGTCCCCCTTAGTAAACGGACAACCGTTTTTCAATTTGATGCAATATCATAGTAAACACTGTACTCATAATCCAGTACATTACAGCGA
>DATMFU010000104.1:0-2180 GCA_035556015.1 Niallia sp.
TTTATTTTACTAGTACATGCATTTAGTTGCTGGATGGACGGGAAAGTAGCTTGTGCTAACAGCTCATTTCCACCACCTTTTCCTTCAAAATCTTTTATTGCTTCTTTAAGCAGTTTGCCACAATGAAGGGAATAGTCTCCATTATGCTGTAATAGCACTTTCTTCTCTAATTGCGAACTTAATAAAATGATATAGCTAGATTGTTGTATTATATATTTAGCAAGAGTCGATAAGTCCTTCATGGTTTTCTCTTCAAATTGCAAAAAGATTATTTTTTCGTTTTGATCAGCAAGTATTTGTTCTCCTAAAAAGGCAGTATTCTCTGATTTTAGAACTTCTACTTCTCGGTTTAAGGCTTTCTTCTCTAATTCTAGTTTATTAATACGATCTTCCAGCTGCTGCTTGTTTGTTTTAAAATGGCTACTTAAATGGTCCAATATCGTTTGAGAGGTTTGATAGTCATAAAGAGATCTCCAGCCACTAAGGAAAAATACTCTAATCTGACCGCGGTGTTTTTCCGTTTTCATAATCTTAAAAAGGCTTAATTCGCCAGTTCTTTGGACATGTGTTCCTGCACATGCTGAATAATCTATTCCCTCAATCTCGACAATTCTGATATCACCAGTCACTTCAGGTAGCTTTCTTAAAGGAAATTTGTTTACTTCCTCGTGGTTTGTAAAATAAGTTTTAATCTCCAAATTTTTCATAATATATGTATTACAGGCTGTTTCGATCGTTTCTATTTGTTCTTTCGTTAAATCCGTTGTATCCACATCAATAGTTGTATACTCTTTTCCTAAATGAAAGCTCACTGTCGGAATGCTATATAACTCTTCAAGAACAGCTGATAATAGATGCTGTGCTGTATGTTGTTGCATATGATCAAATCTTCTATTCCAGTCTATTACACATTCAACAGTCTGTTCTTCTGGCTTATTTTCAACTAGATGGTAAATTTGGTCATTCTTTATTTGAACATCTATTACACGAATTCCATTTATAGTACCAGTGTCAGCTGGCTGACCTCCACCTTCTGGATAAAAAGCTGTTTCTTTTAAAATGACAAAAGTTCGGTTCTCTTCTTCGATAATTTTCTCTATATCGGTTGTCCACTTTGTTTCGTATGGATTGGAATAATATAATTTTGTAGACATTTGCGGCTCCTTCTCTTCCGTTTTTCATCATATTACCATAAATATGGAGCTGAGTTACAGAATTAGAAGAATTTTTAGTAGATATATCAAACATGTCAATTAATGATTTCACATAAAGAAAACTTCCATCAATGGGGGGCTTACTTCTCGTGTTAAGAGTGGGATAAAAGCAGAAATAATCATACTAACACATAAATATTGGATGTACTGGCAATAATATAGTAAAAAGGGGGGCGTTCATATGTTTTTTAATCGAAAAGGTGCAGAAGAAAAGCCGGAAGAAATATTAATGAGTATGGAAGTATATGCATGTAATTCATGCAATGGTTGGATGAGGAAAGATTTTGCAACAGATGATCTTCTTTGTCCATTGTGTGGAGATCAAACATCAGTGGAAATGAGAGAGCTTCCCCAAATTAGTAATTAATCTTAACCCGAGCGATAGGGTTAATGAGCAACAGTGTGAATGATACATCCACTGATATCATTTTAACTCTATCCTCCTCCTCATTATTAAAACACTCCTTATTTGCTAACTTTACCTAAGTTCCCTCCTATAATTAACAGTAATGTGACTATTTTGTGAATGATTTATAGAAAAATACTTTCTTATCTGTTTTATTTGATTTACAATCAAATAGAATGCAAACTTAAAGATAGTCCATTTCCGGAACTTTAAGGGTGTGTTATTTTTTGGAATAGATTAGGAGGATTTTTGTTGTTTAACTCCATTTTGATTTTTATTAGCATCCTAATCGTCTATATGGCATGCTATTCTTCCTTTGACTTGTTTCAATTAGTGAAGAACAGGGAGAAAAATAGTAGATTTTTATTTCTAGCAAGTACATTTACAATAGGATTTGGATTTTGGATATTGAGTTTTATTGACATGATGATTACCAATGTATATGCAACCGCAAACTATAATATCCCGATCACGATCTTATCGATGGTAGTTGGTATTTGTTTTAGTGGAATGGCGTTTTATGCCTTATTGGACAAGGAGAAAAAGAAAAGAAGAATTTA
>DATMFU010000105.1:0-11178 GCA_035556015.1 Niallia sp.
ACGTCAATCAATCTTATGGATAGAGAAAGATTCCTTATAACGTATTCCAAAAAATGAAATGGTCATATAAAAAACTTAAAAGCTATTTATAAACACATAGCCTATCCATCCAACATCATAGTATTTATTGGATGGATAGACCCTTTTTATTATATCTTATTTATTGTTTCTTAATGTAACGGTATTCTAATAGCCTATTTAAATCTTCCATTTGTTCCAATAGTTTTTCTCCAACATTTGTCTCTAACACTTTTTTACGCTGCAACTCTCGGTCTACGACTCTCTTTACAGATAAAACATCTGTGCCATCCTCCAGAACATCTTCTTTAGAATTAAAGCGTTTATGTGCTACTAATTGCATTCCATATGAATTATAAAGTAGGGTATAACCAGCAATTCCTGTCTTGGACTGGTAGGCCTTCGAAAAGCCTCCATCAATGACAATCATCTTACCATTAGCTTTTATTGGATTTTCTCCGTTGATTTCTTCAACGGGGGTATGCCCATTGATAATATGACCTTGATCAGGATTTAAACCAAACTCCATTAGAATATTTCGGCAGGTCTCTTCTTTTTCTCTTAAGGTATAATAAGCGTTTTTAATCTCTTTATGTGTTTCTTTTTCTTTTATGAAATAACGTTCAAAAGTAGTCATCTCTTTTTTTCCGAATAGGGAAGAGTTTTCTCCTGTCCATAAATACCAAACTAGATCTGTAGCAAGATCATCGGTTTCCTTAGGATGATTGAAACTATATCGTAAGTAATATTCAAAGAGATCTAATAACTCTTTACCACTATAGTTTGTACCCTCTAATTTCATATTCTTCATGCTTCCATCTTCGTTTAAAGGGATGCACCCATGAATCAATAAATTATTGTTGTATTTAAGATATAGGCTTCCTTTATTCATTAAAAAATGCATATGTCTAGCTAGTTTCTCAGAATGCTGAATAGAAAACAATAACTTATCCATTACTTGTTCCTCTTCTAGTGTGAGAAGAGAGGGATTATTGGAGTCAATAGTGTTAAAACATGTATTCACTAAAGAATATGTTTTTCCATTAAGTTCTATGGAGTTATTATGATAGTCAATTTTTTCTAAAAGAAGACGACGATGCATGCCAAAATCTGGTCTTCGTTTAATGATTGGTATTTCTAATTTGAATTGAATAATGGAAATAGCTTGATGGATTTTCGTGATTTGCAATATATTTTCTTCTGTAAGTTCTTCTTTTCTTGAATTTATTTTTGGGCGAAATGCTGGGTTATCCTCGTAATATTTATTTGCTAAATTTAATAACGGACGTAAGTTTATTCCATATCTATCTTCAATAATATCTAAGTTATCGTATCTTGCACAAATTCTAAGTATATTTGCTAGGCATACTTTTGAACCAGAAAAAGCGCCGATCCACAAAACATCATGATTTCCCCATTGAATATCTACGGAATGATAATCCATAAGAGTGTCCATGATTTTATCAGGGTCCGGTCCACGGTCATAAATATCTCCTACTACATGTAAGTGGTCTACTACTAAGCGTTGAATCGTATAGGCTAAGCCAATGATTAGCTTGTTAGCTTGTCCTAATGAAATAATCCGACTAATGATACTAGAATAATAATCTGTTTTATTATTAAGCTCATTCTTCTCATACAATAGTTCCTCTATAATATACACAAAGCTTTGAGGCAATGCCTTTCTAACTTTTGAATTTGTATACTTACTAGATGCATAAGATACTAAGCGTATCATCCTTTCAATTGTTATTCCATACCATGTTTCCAAGTCTTTTGTTTTAGCGAAAGAATTTACAACCCTTTTCAGTTTATCCTCTGGATAGTACACTAAAGCTGCAAATTCATCTATTTCTTTTCTGGAAAGTTCCTCATTAAATAAGTCTCTTATTTTTTCTTTTACATTTCCAGAGCCATTTCGAAGGACATGTTGAAAGGCATGAAATTCTCCGTGTAAATCACTCACAAAATGTTCCGTTCCTTTTGGCAAGTTAAGGATTGCATCTAAGTTGATAATCTCAGTAACTACCTTCTCTTCAGAATCATACTTTTCCGTTAATAAATCTAAATATTTAGTATCCATTTTGCATCTCCTTACATAATTGGATTAATGACTGATTATCACAACTAGAAAGATAATTACTTTAACCATATGTAGAATAGAATGGGAAATAATTCAATCATTTATTCTCCATAAGGCTTACTAATACCTTCAAAAGAAAACAAAATTAGGTAGTAAGATGTTCCTGCTGCTTTATTAATTCACAAATGTATTCTATACCATTAACGTGTAGGTATACCCAGACAGTTGATTCCTTAAACCAAAATAAAATAGATTTTTCCTATGTTTATTATAGGAAGGACATGCAAATCATCCCTCTTTTTTACATAGTAATGAGTATAGGCAAATGTCCTTTAATGTGGAGGTGGAAAAATGGCTGGAATATTATTATCGCTCGGAGCAGTACTAAAAGAATTAGTTTTTCTTGTTTCCTATGTTAAAAATAATGCGTTTCCCCAACCATTATCAGCAGAAGATGAGAAAAAGTACTTAAAACTTATGGCAAGTGGAGATTCACATGCAAGAAATATGTTAATTGAACATAATCTGCGCTTAGTAGCTCATATCGTTAAAAAATTTGAGAACACAGGGGAAGATTCAGAAGATCTCATATCGATTGGAACAATTGGACTAATTAAAGGTATTGAGAGCTTCTCTGAAGGTAAAGGGACTAAATTAGCTACGTATGCAGCAAGATGTATTGAAAATGAAATTCTAATGCATTTACGAGCATTAAAGAAAACCAAGAAGGATGTTTCTTTACATGATCCAATTGGTCAAGATAAAGAAGGAAATGAAATAAGCTTAATCGATGTTTTAAAATCAGAATCAGAGGATGTTGTAAATACCATTCAATTAAATATGGAATTAGAAAAAGTGAAAGAATATATTGATGTGCTTGATGATAGAGAAAAGGAAGTAATAATAGGCCGGTTTGGGTTGGATTTAAAGAAGGAAAAAACACAAAGAGAAATAGCGAAGGAATTAGGCATTTCAAGAAGTTATGTATCTCGAATTGAAAAGAGAGCATTAATGAAAATGTTTCATGAATTTTATCGAGCGGAAAAAGAAAAAAAGCGTCAACAAGAATAAATAATAATATATGTGTCTCTAAATAGTGGAAGATGAATAGGAATAGCTTATAAGTTCCTATTTTGTACTATTCGGTTTTATTCTTTTCTCAAAGTCTACTAATTTAGAGACACTCTTTTTTATTTAGCATAGGTTAAAGATTGGGTGTTATCCGTGGCAACTGTTTTCACGATTTCCCCATTTCTATTTTTATATATTTCATACTCACGATAAATTTCAATTAGGAAACCGGCTTCTTCCTTTGTTTCCTCTAATTTATATTCTAGGATAGGGGCACCATAAATTTCCGTTGAGTCGATGGATACTTCTTTTTTTTCATCGGTAGGACTATAAAATAAAACATGATTTTTGTTGATAGCAGCTGTTGGTGTTTGTATGTAGGCAAGAAATGCCAATAACATGACTACGGAAGTAAGTATTATTATTTTTATTTTCATATTTGCTCCTCCTTATCTTCATTCTATGCATGTCCTCTTGGAGTATGCCAAAGTAAAGGAATATAAAAGTTTGTATAAAAAAGAAAAATTTTTCCAAATGTAAATATTTTAAAAGTTTTGTAATATAAATGAAATATAAAGGTGAGTGAAGAAAAGATGATTTAATAAGGGGTGAAATCTGTTGCCTATAAAACAGCTATTTATTATCGCAATACTAATATCAATGATTACTATGGGAAAAGAAATTTCCCAACCTCCATCAGAAAAGACCTTTCCTAGTTGTCAAACCAAGATACATGAAATAAAGGAACAGATAAATAAAATCCAAAATAAAAAGGAAGCTTTGAGTTTTCTTGGTAAGAAGTATAAGGAAGTAGTTGGAGAAATGTCTAATAATAAAGTATGGCGTTACGACATTTGTTCAGTACCAGGATATCAGTTTTCTTCAGAGGTGGACCAAGTTGATCTAGAAGGTTTATTTGCAAAGGATGTTAAGCAGATAATCTTTATTAGCTTTGCTGAAGATAATAGGACTATTCAGAGTAAGTCTCTTTACTATCTAGATAAGAATAAAAACATTCATGAAATGAAATTTATAGCAAACGAAATATATGAAAATACTATTTCTTTAAATGAGTAGACAAATGTGCAATTATATAGATAAATAGGTTAGTATACAAGCAGTATGCCACCACCATACTTATAATAGCAGTAAGGTGGTGATAAAAATGGTTAAGATATTTATTGATCCTGGTCATGGTGGTTCTGATTCAGGAGCTATTTATTATGGATTTGAAGAAAAAGTAGTTACTTTACAAAT
The DNA here is from genome assembly GCA_035556015.1 of Niallia sp. GTDB lineage: Bacteria > Bacillota > Bacilli > Bacillales > Cytobacillaceae > Niallia. The sequence continues at coordinate 4,430 of DATMFU010000105.1, forward strand.
TGCTAAGAGAATACGAGATATTCTCGAAAATGATTATGAAAATGTATCTATTCGGATGAGCCGTACTAACGATGTAACGATGAGTTTATCAGCTAGAACTACTGCCGCTAATAGCTGGAAAGCTGATTATTATTTATCTATTCATATAAATGCAGGTGGTGGTACTGGGTTTGAAAGCTATATTTATCCTGGTGTCGGAAATCCAACTTCTATTTACCAAAGTATCATTCACGAGGAAGTAGTAAAATCTACTAATTTTAATAATAGAGGGAAAAAGAGTGCCAACTTTCATGTACTGAGAGAAACATCTATGCCAGCTCTCTTAACAGAGAATGGATTCATTGATAATCCAAATGATACCAATAAATTAAAGGATTCGAATTTTATTGAAAAAATAGCTCAAGGACATGTAAATGGTATAGTTAAGTCATTCTCTTTACAGAAAAAACAAAAACCAATTGATAATCAGTCATTATACAGAGTGCAAATAGGTGCATTTAAAAATAAATATGGTGCAGAAAAACTTGCTTCAACCGCAAAATCTAAAGGTTTTGAAACAGCCATTTTATATAATAATAATTTGTATAAGGTGCAAATAGGTGCTTTTACTAATAAAAAAAGTGCAGAAGATTTAGCTGCTAAGGCTAGAAATGCAGGATTTGATACAATTATTGTAACAGTGAGCTAAATATGTTAAGGGACAGACATTATGTACAATGGTTCTGTCTTTTTTTTTATCAAAATAAAAGGGAAATTGGACACTCGCCTACAAACATTACTTAATTAGTAAGAATATTTTATTAGAGAGAGGGGGAAAAGAAATGGTTGCATATGGTTATCCAAATCAATTACAACCAATGGTTCCACTAAGCTTAGGTACTGAAGGAGTAGTTCCATTAGGAGTAGGATACGGGTACGGAGCACCTTATCCTGTGCCAATAGGGCCGGTGGGAGTTGCTAGTGGTGCATGGTATGCATTTTTTATTATTTTGTTTATTGTTATTATTCTGTTTTGGGGTATATGGGCTTTTGGTGGATATTACAACTAAATAGGTAAAATGAGAATGAGGTAAAACATTTATAAGGTGGGCAATCATTCTAATTTTCTGTAGTAATAACTTAGAAAATTTATTATGAGTGCCCATTATTATTATTTACTTTTTATATAATGATTAGAAGGAAAATTTTTCTTTTTATATAGGGAAGAATGACGTAGTATTATGTAAGAAAGGAGTGTTATTTTTATGAAAAAAGATTATCAAGAAACTTGGAATCTAGACGTATTTTTTCCAGGTGGAAGTAGTTCTTTAGATTTTCAAAAACACTTAGAGGCAACGGAAGATGCTATTCAGGAATTTTCCAAACAAGTACATAAGTATAAATTAGAAAATAATACAAATGATCAAATTTTACTTACCAAAATAGTGGATCTATTTGAAATAGTAGTGAAGAAAGTTAGACAGGCTGGGGCTTTTGTTAGTTGCTTAGAAGCACAAAATATGGAGGATAAGGATGCTAGTGCTCTAAGAGGGAAAGTGACTGAAATAAGCGCAAGATTTCAAAACGCACTTACCGTTTTTGATGGGAAGTTATCTTCATATGATGATGTAACATGGAACGGTCTCTTTGAAGGTAGTAACTTAGAGGAATTGTATTTTATTTTATCTGAAAGAAGAACACACGCAAGACAAAAGCTGTCAGAGAATGAAGAAACCCTAATTAATAAATTAAGTGTTGATGGATATCATGGTTTTGGTCAAATGTATGATACGATTGTAGGTTCCATCCAAATACCATTTATAGAAAATGAAGAGAAAAAATATTTATCAGTAGGACAAGCTGCTAATAAGTTTTCCGATCCTGATCGTACTGTGCGAAAAGAAATCTTTTCAGAGTGGGAAAAAGCATGGAATGAAAAAGGAGACTTATTGGCAAAAACATTGAATCATTTAGCAGGATTTCGATTAAATGTTTATGAAATGAGAGGTTGGAAGAACTTTTTGAAAGAACCTCTTGAAATGAATAGAATGCAAGAAAAAACATTACAGACGATGTGGAAGGTAATAGCAGATAATAAAAAGCCTTTTGTGAAGTTCTTGGAACGGAAAGCACAATTATTAGGATTAGAGAAATTAAGTTGGTATGATTTAGATGCACCAGTTGGTAGTCTAGATACGAAAATGTCTTATCAAGAAGGGGCTAATTTTATTGTAAAACATTTTAGTCAATTTGGTTCCAATCTAGGAGAATTTGCGGAAAAAGCATTTGAAGATAGCTGGATTGAGGCAGAAGATCGTAAAGGGAAAAGACCTGGAGGATTTCATACTTATTTCCCAGAAAGCAAGCAATCACGAATCTTTATGACCTATTCGGGGACTCCTTCTAATGTATCGACTCTAGCCCATGAATTAGGACATGGATTCCATACATATGCTATGGGAGACATGCATACTTTAAATAGAAATTATGCCATGAATGTAGCAGAAACAGCATCTACTTTCGCAGAAATGATCGTTTCAGATGCTGCTTTGAAAGAAGTGAAAAAAGAAGAAGAAAAAATAAGTTTACTTGAAGACAAAATTCAACGCTCCATTGCTCTATTAATGAATATTCATGCTAGATTCTTGTTTGAGACTAGTTTTTATAATTTAAGAAAAAATGGGTTAGTTAGTAAAGAAAAATTAAATGAATTGATGTTAGATGCTCAAAAGGAAGCTTATGGAAATGCACTAGAAGAATATCATCCTTCTTTCTGGGGATCGAAATTGCATTTTTATATTACGAATGTACCTTTTTATAATTTCCCTTATACATTTGGATATCTGTTTTCTCTAGGAATATATGCAAGAGCGCTAGCTGAAGGACCGGGATACGAAGAGAAATATATAGCGATGTTAAAGGATACTGCTAGTATGACAGTAGAAGATCTAGCATCTAAACATTTGCAAGTGGATCTTACTCAAGAAGATTTCTGGGAAAGTGCTATTAAGCTTTGTATAGCAGATGTAGAGGAATTTTTAGATTTAACCAATTAAGAACAAAAACGTTTTGACAAAAATAGATCTCGCAAACTATTATTGCGAGATCTATAACCATCACTCTAGATTTTTTTCCACTTAAAGTTACCAATCATTAGTATAGAAAGTAGTAACATGAGAATTAAGTAGGCATGGGGTGGAATGATGTTAATTCCTAAATAACTAAATGTTAAAATACAACCTGCTGCAGTAATCGGTAAACCAGTGAAGTATCCGTTGCTCTCTGTAATATTAAACCTTGCTAATCGAAACGCGCCTGATACAATATAAAGGACAATGAAAAAAGTACCGGGAGTACCAATTGATGAAGCAATTCCTTGATAGAGTAATAATGCTGGTGCAATCCCGAAAGAAACGATATCGCTCATGGAATCAAGTTGTTTACCTAATTCCGATGTACTATTAAACTTCCGTGCAGCCATTCCATCAAGTCGGTCTGCTAATGCTGCAATAAAGATAAGAAGCAAGCTTAGTCTAGGGTTTCCTTTAAAAGCATATATAATTGCAAAAGCACCGAGAGAAATGTTTGTTAATGTAAGTGCATTTGCTATTTGCATCTTACACATCTTTTTGGTCTGTTCTATGACACCTTGTAAAAACATCTTATTCACTCCTAGTATGAAATAATATTCATACACAATTTTTTTATATAATAATATATAATTTTAATGTAATATATGAATGTTGGTAAAGAAAAATTTCACTTTTGGGGGATTGTTCCATTGAAAGAAGCAATTTATCGACTTTTGATTGAGCTAACAAATGGGAAATGGAGTTCCTATTTGATAAAGAAATTTGTCCAATCTAATTGGAGTGGTCATTGCATCCCACCTTTCTCAAAATTTTATAATATCAATATTCATGAAATGGAAAAGGATATTAAAGATTATAAATCACTGCATGAATTTTTTATAAGAAAATTGAAGGATAATGCTAGAGAAATTGAATCATCTTTCGAGAAAATTATTAGCCCAGTGGATGCAATTATTGAGGATATTGGAAATGTACAAAAAAACCGAATGATTACAGTTAAGGGAAAAAGTTATTCCATCTTAGATATGCTAGGTGATGAACAGGTAGTTAATAAATATATTGATGGACATTATATGATTCTCTATCTTAGTCCTAGTCATTACCATCGAATACATAGTCCGGTTTTTGGAGAAATCACAAAGCAATGGACACTTGGATCTAAATCATATCCAGTTAATAAATATGGATTAAAATGGGGAAAAGATACCCTTTCCAAAAATTATCGTACTGTAACAGAAATTCAAACAAAATCTAATGATTATATATGCATGGTTAAAGTTGGAGCAATGTTTATTAATTCGATTGTTATAAGTCACCGAGAGCAACAACTCGTAAAGGGAGAGGAAATGGCTTATTTTTCCTTCGGATCTACAGTCGTGTTATTGTTTGAGAAAGATAAATTTAAACAGAGAAAGTTTCCTTCAATCCCATATCAAGTTAAAATTGGAGAAGTAATAGGGGAGTTTAAGCAAAAGGAAAATTAAAAGATATAAAAAAGAAGCTGTCAAACAAATGACTAGGTTAATTACCGATATATACAAAGTATAAGAAGGTATTGTTAGATCTCTTGTTTTATACTTACTATATCGTTTAATTGTCCATTTGTTTGGAACAGCTTTTTTACTGTAAGTTTATGGAAGACGATAATTTATGAAGATACTTTAATTTTATTGCTTAGTGAACGTCGGTGAATTTCAGTTTCAATGAGACGAATAAATTCAGGGCTTAATTCAAGCTCCCTTGCTTTATGATAAGACTCAATCAACAACTCATCTGACAACTTACGCATGTCAGAAAACACCTCCATTCTTTAATAAATTTGTGGGGATCAATTCAATTTATTTAAAGTTTCATATAGAAACTAGGAATATCTCTATTAGTTTAGTTTGTGTAATCTTGGAAGTATTTTGATATTTCTTATGTAACCTTACTTTACCAAAAATAAACATTAAGAACAACTGTTCTGTTATCCACAATTGTCGGTGGATAACCTGTGATTAATATGTTAAGAAGTAGAAGGGTTATATGTAAATCAAAGGGGAATATGTGTATAATGTTATCCACATATGGAAAATTATGCGCTTTTTGTCGAAAATTATTTTGATTTGCATAAAAAAAGCATTCATATTCTACTCTTAATGACTAGAAAAAGGTATAATATTACTTTCTTATATTTAATATAAAAGTTTTATTTTAAATAAGCTCTCTCACTTATATGCAAAAAAGTTGTGAGTTAGGTTAATAATGAGAAGAGGAATTTACTTAAAGAGGTGTCACTGAATGTTTAATCAATTTTTGCCTAATCAATTTGTGAAAAGTATATTTGAAATTTCTCCATCTAGCTTAAAAGAAAAAGGAATAAAAGGGATTATTACAGATTTAGATAATACTCTTGTTGAATGGGATCGTCCCCTTGCTACTCCACAAATTATGGAATGGTTCGCTGAAATGAAGCGAAATGACATTAAAGTAACAATTGTATCTAATAATAAACAAGATAGAGTGAAGGCTTTTTCAGACCCTCTACAGATTCCTTTTATTTTTGCAGCAAGAAAACCATTAGGTCGTGCATTTAAAAGAGCAATTACTCAAATGGATATTAAAAAGGAAGAAGCTGTAGTTATTGGAGATCAGCTGTTAACAGATGTACTTGGAGGAAATAGAAGTGGTTTTCATACCATTTTAGTAGTGCCTGTTGCACAAACAGATGGATTTATGACTCGGATAAACCGAAAGATAGAAAGAAGAATATTAAATTGGTTTAGAAAAAATGGAAAATTAACTTGGGAGGATTAATACGTGACAGAAAGAATTCACTGTATCGGCTGTGGTGTTGCTATTCAGACCGAAAATAAGGATCAATTAGGTTATGCACCTCTTTCTTCATTGGAGAAAGAAGAAGTAATCTGTCAAAGATGTTTTAGATTAAAGCATTATAATGAAGTACAGGATGTTTCTTTAACAGATGATGATTTTTTGAAAATATTAAATGAAATTGGACAAAGTGATAGTCTGATTGTAAAAATTGTCGATATATTTGACTTTAATGGGAGTTGGCTACCTGGATTACATCGATTTACTGGAAAAAATAAAGTACTCTTAGTGGGTAATAAGGTAGATCTTTTACCGAAATCCGTAAAACATCAAAAAGTAATAAACTGGATGAAAAAAGAGGCAAAAGATTTAGGATTAAGACCAGAAGATGTATATCTTGTTAGTGCAGAAAAAGGAAAGAATATTAAAGAAGTATTAGAACATATCGAATATCATCGTAATGGAAAAAATGTTTATATAGTAGGATGTACAAATGTAGGTAAGTCTACTTTTATTAATCGTATTCTGAAGGAAGTTTCTGGTGAAGAGAACCTGATTACTACATCTCATTTTCCTGGGACTACACTAGATATAATCGAAATTCCTTTATCAGATGGTAAATATTTGGTAGATACGCCAGGGATTATTAATCATCATCAAATGGCCCATTTCGTAGATAAGAGAGATTTAAAAGTAATAACTCCAAAAAAGGAAATAAAAGCAAGGATTTTTCAACTAAATGAAAAACAGACACTTTTCTTTGGAGGTTTAGCACGATTTGATTTTGTTAGAGGAAATCGTAATAGTTTTGTTTGTTACTTTTCTAATGAAATAAATATTCATCGAACAAAATTAGAAAATGCT
>DATMFU010000106.1:0-8549 GCA_035556015.1 Niallia sp.
TGTTACTATTATTTCTATATAAAAATTAATTAATAACTATATAAATAATTATAGATTAAGGAGAATAATTTATGAAAAAAACAAATATTCAGGTTAATATGTCTACTAAAACTGTAAATATTTCTGTAGCTGGAAAAATGACTTTGGAGGATGCGAAATTATTTGTCAGTGAATATAACAGAAAAATGAGTCAAATCAATGGTGCTGATTATGTATTAGAGGTTGACTGTAAAGAGATGCAAGTTTTAACACCAGAAATGACAGAAGACTTAACTGGTGTCATGAAAATGTACAAGTCAACTGGTTTTAAAGAAGTAATTTTCCAAATAAAATCAAATACCATTTTAAAGATGCAATTATCTCGTATTGTTCGAAATGCTGCCCTTTCACAAGGTACAGTTGTTGAGGTTGCTCAATAAATAATATTATTCCCAACTATGTTATGATCTCTAATTACGTTCCGTTAATCTGAATATTAAGAATGTTCAAAAAATAGGTAGGGTTTATAATGATAAAAAGGAGTACCGTAATATTGTATGAAGAACATTAAAATTAAAGACATTGCTATATATCATCCAGAGCAACTTGTCACAAATGACTTTTACATTGAACATTTCAAAAAGCAAGGTAGAAATATAGAAAATTTCTTAAAAGCTATGGGGAAAGAAAATAGATATATCATTAACAATGATGAAAATAGTCTGTCTATGGGTATCATTGCATCCAAAAGAGTGTTAGAAAAAGCAAATTTAAAAGGTGAGGATATAGATATGATTGTATTTTCCACCCAAGTTCCAGAACACACTCTACCAACTAATGCAATGTTTCTCCATAACGCGATTGGCGCTAATAATCATACAATCATTTATGATAGTAATGCGAATTGCGCAGGAATGACTATTGCTGTTGATACTGTATCACGTTATATGATGACAAACCCTCGAATTAAACATGCTTTAATAGTTGGTTCAGATGCTAATAGTTTCATTTCGAATCCTGAACAAGAAATTACTTATGCTAATTTTGCTGACGGAGCAGCAGCAATTATTTTAGAAAAAACAGATGAAGATACAGGCTTTATTGATGCTGTTTATGAAGTTGATTCATCTAATAAAAACAATATCATATACCCACCTGAAGGTTTTTCAAAATCAAAGGAAAATAAAGAGTATATTAACTTTCTTCCATTTGATGGTGCAATGGCTATTCCAGTAGCTTGCGAAATGATTGAAAATTTGTTAGAAACTAATGGCTTAACAATAGATAAAATCGATGCATTTTGTTTTTCTCAATTTGCACTATCGAATATTCTAAAAATCCAAGAAAATTTTAAGCTTGATGATGAAAAAATCATTTATGTAGGCAATAAATATGGCTATACAACTACCAGTAGTCCTTTTATCTGTTTAAATGAAGGTATTGAAACAGGGCGAATTAAACGTGGAGATACTATTTTATTCTGGACAATTGGAGCAGGGCATGAAATGGTCGCTATGTTATTTAAGTATTAATAAAAAATCCGTTAGTTGATAAGCTAACGGATTTTTTTGTGTTATTCAAACAAAACCATACGACTAGTAACCATTAACACTCCTCAGGTGTTCCAGCAACTTTCGCTGTTCTAAAGCTACTTCCACAACCACAAGATGCAATCGCATTAGGATTATCGATGGTGAATCCTCCACCCATTAAGGATTGTTTATAATCAATCTTCGTTCCTTTTAAGATTGGACTATCATTTTTATCAACTAATACTTGAATGCCAAATTGTTCAAATACTTGATCATTCTCTTCTTTTTCTTGAGCAAAACCCATTCCATAAGACAAGCCACTGCATCCTCCACCTCTAACAGCAACTCTTAAGTATGAGCCTTCTTCTTCATTTTCTTTCATCATTTCTTTTATTTGCAATGCAGCCGATTCCGTTAAATAAACTACTTCTTCCATCCTTTTCCCTTCTTTCTTTCATCTTTTTCTTTTTCATTACTTTATATTATATACTTCCCTTCACTGTGACTCAACTTAACAGATTGAAGCAATACTTGGAAATAGAAAAAAGTACCTTTAAACTAATCTATTTTAATATAGGAATATATACTTAAAAATAGTATAATAAATAAAGAACTTATAAAACTTTTGACCCACTACTAAAGGAGGGATTTTATGACAAATATTGAACCATTATATGATAAGAAATGTACTTGTTTACTATGCCATACTCCCTTTACTAGTAAAAAAGTTCGTTCTAGGTTTGTTAAAGTAAAAAAATATGATTCGGACTTCTTACCATATTATGGAGACCATAACCCATTATATTATTACATAAATGTTTGTCCGTCCTGTGGGTTTTCTTATTGCAACGATTCACTACCTGCATTTTCCGAAGAGGGTCGAACTGCGATATTGGAAAAGGTATGTTTAAATTGGAACCCACATTCTTTCAGTAATGAACGAAACATTGAAGACAGCATTAGTACACATAAACTAGCTGCATATTGTGCCATATTACGAAAAGATAAGCATGTAACATTAGCAGGATTCTACTTAAGAATCGCGTGGCATTATCGTATAAATAATTGTAAGGAGCAAGAGAGTCGTTTTCTAAACCTTGCACTCTACGAATATGAACAATCTTACTCCATTGGAGATTTTAGAGGTACCGCTATTTCTGAGCTAAGAGTTATCTATCTAATTGCCGATTTATCCAAACGTACAGGTAAATTAGAGCAAGCTACAAAATATTACTCAAAAGTTATTGAAAGGCAAAATAAAACAACGGAAACACAGATTGTAAAGTTAGCAAAAGAAGGATGGCAATCGATGAGAGAAAGTCAACAAATATTATTTGTTGACTAATATATATAGCAGATAGTTGCTAATGCCTATCTGCTTATTTTGAGTCATGTATTAAATTTTAAAACATTGGATTTTCTTCCAAGTATTTATAGACATTTCGGACAAGCATATCAGTCGTTTCGCCCTGTACAACTTCACCATTTACAAGGGCAAACATTGATTCTCCACATTGACCGCAAAAACCTAGACAGCCATAATCAATTACTTCTAGCTCATCATCTTGTTCTAATATCTCCTTAGCCTCATAAGAACCAGAAGCTAAATTACTCAAACAAAATTCGATAAGTGGTTTAAACAAAATTTCTCACCTCTTTAATACAAATAATAGTAGCTTCTTTTTTATAGAGAATCAAGAAAGAATCTAGTATTATTAAAAGAAGAATAGCTAACTTTAGCTTATTCTCCTAAATCTATTAAGTTATGTCTAAAAGATGGAAAAATTAACCCTATATTTCTAACTGGTAATATAAATTATTGGCTATTTAAAGTATTACTATACTTTTTTTGTATAAAAATAGACAGATAAACCGATATAGCATATACGTAATACAAAAGGAGTTATAGAATGGAAAGAAATTATATTAACGTGATGGAAGAAATTGTAGAATCATTGGTAACTATTCTGATCCATAGTCCAGATTACCAAATGTTTTGTCATTGCGATAAGTGCAAACTTGATATTATCGCATATAGCCTTAATAATCTTCCACATCATTATGTTACGACAGATGCATGGAGAGATGTTGTTTTTAATCAACTCAACACAGAAGAAAATAGAAAATGGATTAATAAACGTATTATTAGTGCCATTCATTTAGTTGGAAACTATCCAAAACATATATAGTCACATTCATAAAGAAATGCTAGAACAAAGAGCATTTCTTTTTTCTTATAATTTTCTAGGTAATTGTTATCTACTTTTAAAAAATATGTGATAGGATACTATTAATAATACATAACAAAGGAGGATTCTATGAAATTAAGGAAGTCAACAGAACAAGATATTCCAGAAATTATGAATATCATTAAAGAGGCCCAAAACTATTTTAAACAAAACCATATTAATCAGTGGCAGAATAATTATCCGAATATTCAAACAGTATTAACTGATATAAAAAATGGTTATGGTTATGTACTTCTTGAGGATGACATTATTATTGCGACTGTTTCTATTTCCTTTGATGGAGAAAAGAATTATGAAAAAATTATGGATGGAAATTGGCTTTCTTTTGAAGATTATGTGGTTTTACATAGACTTGCTGTTAAAAATGACTGTAAAGGCAAAGGTATTTCTTCTATTCTATTAAATATGATAGAGAAAATATGTATAGAGAAAGATATCCATAGTATAAAAATCGATACACATGAACAAAACATTTCGATGCAAAGATTACTTGATAAAAATGGATTTCAATATTGTGGAGTTATTTTTGTAGCAGATCAAAGCCCAAGAGTTGCATATGAAAAAATATTAACATTATAATATCCACTTCTTAAAATGTAAAAACCCTATGACGGTTTTTACATTTTTTATTTTTCCTTTATTTATAAGTTCATACTACAATTCCTTCATTAGCTAAATCATCCTATAAAACCAATCTTTTATTCAAAATAATGATATCCCATTACTATTTTACAAGGAATGGAGATTTACAAGTCAATGATGAATAATCATTCTTGTCCTTTTAATATACTCTTTATAAAGATATTAGTTACGAGAAATGTTTGTTATACATTTTTTTGTATGGAGGGAGTAAATGAAAAAGTTAGTAATATTAGGCGGTGGTTATGGGGGCATGAAATTACTATCCTTATTAATACCAAATTTACCTTATAATATAATGATTATACTCATCGATAAAGTCCCTTTTCATTTTCTTAAAACAGAGTATTATGCAATTGCTGCTGGAACCATTTCCGATCAAAGTGTACAAATACCATTTCCAAAACATCCACAAGTAAGGATCATACAACAAGAAATAGTAAAAGTAGATATAGAGAATCAGAAAGTATATATGGCCGAGGGAGATTTTATGGAATATGATGATTTAGTTATCGGATTAGGTTGTGAAGATAATTATCATCAAGTTAAAGGAGCAAAGGAATTTACTAATAGTATTCAAACGATTACTAAATCGAAACAAACTCATAAGAAACTTCATGCACTCCCCTCTGGCGCAAAAGTAGCTATTATCGGTGGAGGCTTAAGTGGAGTAGAATTAGCCGCAGAGTTAACTGAAAGCAAAAAAGAGCTGCAAATTTATCTTTTTGATCGAGGTATCTCTATATTATCTTCTTACCCTAAAAAGGTAAGTAACTATGTAGAAAAATGGTTCTCAACACAAAACGTAAAAGTAATAAAAAAATGCAATATTACTTTAATAGAAGAAAATCTAGTATATAACCATGGAAGTCCCGAATTCTTTGATTGTATAGTCTGGACTGCAGGAGTAAAACCAAGTATGGTTGTTAATGAACTAGAAACTGAGAAAGATCAGAAAGGAAGAATAATTCTAACCAAGTACCACCATATCCCTAATAATGAACATGTCTTTGTAGTAGGTGACTGTGCAAGCTTAAGTCAGCCCCCTAGTGCACAACTTGCAGAAGGACAGGCAGAACAGATTGCTACTATTTTAATTTGTCGATGGAGAGGAAAAATACTCCCCTCTCAGATGCCTCCAATAAAGACAAAAGGGGTATTAGGTTCATTAGGAAAAAAGCGTGGTTTTGGGTTAATACTAAACACGCCTTTAACTGGTAGAATTCCTCGAATAATAAAACACGGTGTACTCTGGAAATCTAAAACACAAAAAGGTAAAAATAAGGAATAATAAAAGAAGGGGGAAGTGTCACCATTTCCCTCTTCTCTTTCATTATATTATGGAAAGTTTTTATTTCACTCATCTTAAAAACTTGAATATCCATATTTTTCGAATTCTGCATAAATATTTTTTAACTTTGGATTGCCTTCCCCAACAATTTCCCCCTCAATAACAACTACTGGGTAAAACAAATCCTCTTCAATAATCTTTTGGCAAAATTTATTCTTTTCCTCTTCATAGTTTGCCTGAAAAATATCATAATAGTTAATAATAAATTTCTGGTTTGGAAACTTTCTGCTGATTGCTGCTTGAAGCCACTCATAAGTGTCTTTGGAAGAAGGTAAATTTACGCAACTTGCACATATCTGTTCTGCTCCATAAATACTTACTTCAATTTCTTTTTTCATGAAATCTTCTTCTCCTCTATTATATATTTTTATTTTCCATGTAAGCATTTATTGATAACTACAATCTCTTATCTCCATTTTTCTAATCTTCTTCTCGCTAATAAATTATTCTAAATAAAAAGCTTATATCCATATTTTAGTTTCTAAATTTCCTGTTTCTTGATTCTAGATTTTTTATCCTATTGTGATTATAATAAATAATAGGAAAGGAGTCGATATGTATGGAAGAGTTAGAAATGAAAGAACAAGTCCAAGAAGTATTAGATAAATTACGCCCATTCCTTCTTAGAGATGGTGGCGATTGTGAATTAGTAGATGTTGAAGATGGAATTGTTAAACTACGCTTACTTGGAGCTTGTGGAAGCTGCCCAAGTTCGACTATTACTTTAAAAGCAGGTATTGAACGTGCTTTATTAGAGGAAGTACCAGGAGTTATGGAAGTCGAGCAAGTATTTTAATAATAAAAAAGAAGAGGAGAAATATTCCTCTTCTTTTTTTATTTAACTTCAGAGAACAAAGTTCCCGAACTTACACTTCCGTAATGATCGATTTCTAATGGAAGGAAGTCCATTTCAGGAAGAATTTTCTCTAGTCCCTCTACAACTGAATTTGTTTTTCCCTTTTTGATAAAGCACAGTACTGTTGGACCAGCACCACTAAGAGCAACTCCGAATGCACCAAGTGAATTAGCTTTTTCTTCAATGATCTCCAAGTGAGGAACAAGTGTTTTACGATATGGCTGATGATATTTATCCTTGGCCATCATTTTTCCCGCTAACTCTGTATTACCAGTTAAGAGGGCTGCAACTAATACATTGGAAATGGCACTTGCCTGAACAGCTTCTTGAAAAGGCATAGTAGTAGGTAATACATTTCTAGAAGCTTTCGTTAACAGCTCTTCTTTCGGGACAACAGCAATAAGATTTAAGTCGATGGTATGAATAACTTCTACATCCACTTTTCCTTCTGATTGGTATCCAATGATTAATCCACCATAAATACTTGCTCCAACATTATCAGGATGTCCTTCAAGCTTAGATGCAATCATTAGCTTTTCTTTTTTTGTAAGTTTTAATTGACCAACTTGATCTGCTAACTCAATTCCAGCAACAATAGCGGCAGCACTTGAACCTAACCCTCTTGCTAATGGAATATCACTAGCTACACTTACACAACATGGTTGTAAATCAATATTATATTGTTTTGCTACATTTATAGCAGTACTTACAATAAAGTTGGTCTCATCCTTTGGAAATACAGATAATTCTTCTGACAAAGGAATTACTTCCCAATCATTTGATGGTGTTACTTTAAGTGTCAAATATAAGTTTAGTGCCAGTCCAATACTATCAAAGCCTGGTCCTAAATTTGCAGAGCTGGCAGGGACTTTAATAACTAGCATATCCCCTTCGCTCATATATGAACAACTCCTTTAATATGTTCAGCAACAGCTTTTTCGTCATTCGGTAGAACAACTGGTTTTATAGGACTTACATCAATAGCTGTACTTGGATCTTTAAGACCATTACCTGTTAAGATTGCAACAATTTTACTACCTTTTGGAATCTTACCATTTTGAATATGCTTATATAATCCGGCAATAGATGCACAAGATCCTGGCTCAGCAAATACCCCTTCTTTTGCAGCAATTGTTCTATAGGCTGCAATAATTTCTTCATCTGTAACTTCATCAATGATACCGCCAGACTCTTGCTGTGCTTGAACAGCTAAATTCCAGCTTGCTGGATTCCCAATACGAATAGCAGTAGCAATTGTTTCAGGATTCTCAAAAACACGATTGTGAACAATAGCAGCTGCTCCTGCTGCTTCAAAACCATGAATTTTTGGTAAACCTGTTTGCTTTACTTCATGGTATTCTTTAAATCCTTTCCAATAAGCACTGATATTTCCAGCATTTCCAACTGGAATTGCCAATATGTCTGGTGCTCCCCCTAATTGATCACAAACTTCAAATGCAGCTGTTTTCTGACCTTCCAAACGATATGGGTTTACAGAGTTTACAAGTGCTACTGGTTCTGTCTCACTTATCTTTCTAACCATTTGTAGTGCCTGGTCAAAATTACCCTCAATTGCAATGATTTCAGCTCCATACATAACGGCTTGAGCTAGTTTTCCCATTGCGATTTTTCCTTCAGGAATTACCACAATACAACGCATTCCAGCACGAGTAGCATAGGCTGCTGCAGCTGCTGATGTGTTACCAGTAGATGCACAAATAACGGTAGAATTCCCTTCTTCTTTAGCTTTTGCTACAGCCATTACCATACCTCTGTCTTTAAAAGAACCTGTTGGATTTGTTCCTTCCGTTTTTACATACAGTTCTACTCCCCATTCTTTAGATAAGTTATCTAGTTTTATTAAAGGAGTATTCCCTTCATTTAATGTTAACATTGGTGTAGCATCTGTTATTGGTAAATATTCTTTATACTCTTCTAAAAGG
>DATMFU010000107.1:0-2870 GCA_035556015.1 Niallia sp.
TTCGTGATTTCGAATAGGTGCTGCAATACAACGGACACCAGGTTCATTCTCTTGGTTATCAACTGCATAGCCCTGACTTCGAACTTTTTCAAGTTCCTGCAAAAATTCACTTTCGTTTGTAATAGTGAATTCGGTTTGCCCAGTATACTCATACCCAGATAAAATTTTCTCTAGTTCATCCTTTTCTTTAAAAGCAATCAAAGCTTTTCCTACTGCAGAACAGTGAAGTGGAATTCTTTTTCCTATTCGAGAATAAAGAATAACAGCCATAGGACCTTCAACTTTATCAACGTACGTTCCTTCTTTACCATCCAGGATGACTAGATGTGTAGTTTGGCCTGTTTTTGCTGATAAATCCATCAGATATTTTTGGGCTAATTGTCTAATATCTAAAGACTGAATAACATAGTTTCCTCTTTCAAAAAGTTTCATCCCTAGCCCATACTTTCCATTCTCGAGGTTCTGATAAATGTAGCCACGTTGTTGAAGCGTTTTCAATATTGAATGAACAGTACTTTTATGAAGACCCATCTGATCACTTATATCTGTTATTTTCAATTCTGTCGTGTGTTCATCAAATAGGTCGAGAATACGAAGGGCGCGATCTACTGACTGGATAATAGGCATGGAGTTTCACCCTTTTGTTTTATATTATAAAACTTGTTTTTATTATTACAAACAAGTTTATAATTTAACTATAATACTGACTATTTAGAAAAGTCAATTATTTTTTATTTAGTCCAACACAACCTTTGACTACAATATAAATAATAAATACCGTATTTATAAATAAAATACATTATCTACTACTCCGATAAGAATAATAAAACCAACTTACTTTTCAGTCTCTATACATTGAATTGTTAAATCATTATTTATATAACTCCTTAGACATTTCTCCCAAACAAATGAACAGATATCTTTTAATACATAATAATTAATTTTTAAACTTTAAATTATATATCCATTCGAGAAAGAAGTAAATTTATTCCTCTGTGTCGAATATATTTTACATGTTTCTTTTTCACTTAGTTCTTGCGAAAGTTACAGAAAGTTCAATAAACCCTATGGAAAAAATGAAAGGAGGGTGTATAGAATGAAAACAAGTAATGAATTCATTGTATTTTAACTAACTGTTGTGATTTGAGTTAGATATTCGTAAACAGTTTCTGGTATGGATACTCCATTTTGAATACTTTCCTCTTCTCTTAATTGCTCCGGCTCACCTGGAACCATAACACGGTTGAATCCTTCTACAGGCTGAATCTTATGAATCTCATGGATCATATCATCTATACTCTCTAAAAATGTAGTTTGATCTGTAAACATAGCTGGATTAATCACACAATAAAAGTGTCCCAGCTTTCTCATTTTATTATAGTCACCATACATTGGGTTAATATGTGGACCGAAGGCTGAGCCAGTCATTATGCCCGATAGAATATCAACAACCATTGCTAGACCATATCCTTTTGGTCCTCCAAACGGAAGAAGAGATACTACATCATTAGGATTACTAGAGGGGTTACCATTTTTATCTACGCCCCAGTCTTTCGGAATCTCTTTTCCTTTCTCGCGTGCATGCAAAATTTTCCCTAAAGCTGCATTACTTGTAGCCATATCTAAAATTATAGGCTTATTTTTCTTTGCTGGAAAACCATAGGCAATTGGATTAGTACCAAAAAAAGGTTCTGCACCACCAAAAGGGACAACCAATTTATCAGTATGGGTCATGGCCATACCAATAAGGTTTGTTTGTGCAGCTTGATTAACAAAATAGGATAACGCACCACAATGGCTACTGTTAATTACACCAACCATTCCAACTCCATTTTTTTGGGCCAACATAATTGCATGATCCATTGCGTGCTTAGAGACAACATGTCCAAATCCATCATCCCCATTAAAAATAGCAGTTACCGGACCTGACTCTTTAATAGAAAAATTAGGATTAACATTTATGCCACCTTCCTTTACACGTTTTACATAATGTTCAGTACGTAGGACTCCATGCGAACTTACCCCACGAGAATCCGCGTGAACTAGAACATTTGCCACAATATCTGCGTGATCCGCAGGTACTCCAGCTTCTTGTAATTTATTTGAGCAAAGTTCTTTTAATTTTTTATATTCCACAACGATATCTGTCATATTTTTTTCTCTCCTTTTATCACATTAGATTAGTTTATTCTTAAAAGATAATTTGATATAAATGCTTTTCTAGTAAGATACAAAACTATAGTTGAAAGAAAATTTAGTTATATCGCCATGCAACCCACCCCCCATCACCAGAAAGGGTATGCCCTGTTACAAAATTGGATAAGTTTGAGGCAAGATATAATTTCGTCAGGCTTTGCTAGTTTTTCCATTGGCCTTCTTCACATAACATCTTCATAAAAACCTTTGGCATCTAAGGTATATATTGTTAGTAGAGCCTGCACAACAGTTGGAGCAATAGCATTTATTTAAATACTATGATAAAACCATTTTTCTTATAAATATATTGAAAATAACCTCAAGAAATATAAAATTTCATCTCCTGCTTTTAGCCAAATACATTTATCCTTGAGATATCCGGTGATAACTCCTTCAGTAGGTTCTGTAAGAATAATATCTCCTGGACATAGAGTCATGCGCTGTAATAGTAATTTATAAAAGTAAACCTCCTATATAAGCAATCAATGGAATTGTCATTAATGAAAAAATAGTAGAGAAAATCGTCGTCATTACCGCAGTTTTGTCATCCCCATCATATTTTGTAAATAAGACAGTGGCGAGCATAAACGTAGGCATCGATAATTGAATTAACACTACCAACTTAACATCCGTTGTAATGGACATAGTGTGTAAAACTGCTACCATAAGAGTTG
>DATMFU010000108.1:0-3900 GCA_035556015.1 Niallia sp.
GAAACATACTCTTTAACACTTTGCCTCATAAAAATAGCCCTCCTTGTTAATCTTTTCGAAACGAGAATGGACCAGTTTGTTTTGGTGTATTCGATTTAGAAGTATTACTAGCAGAACTATTGGTAGCAGAGAATTGGGAAATTACTCCTTGAATGGTCCCCAAAGCTTGATTTAAGTTTGCAATATACCCTTGCAATTGATTTTGATCCATATTTTTCAATGTGTCGGTAATACTTGACACCCACTGGTTTTTATTTGATGAAGTATCCGTTTTGTCCTCTGCTTCCCCATCATCTTCTAGCAATCCATTCCATCTAGCATCATTCGGTCCTAACAAATACCAATCTTCATAAATTTCTTGCAGTGTTACCTTTCCACTTCTTGCTTCCTTCATAATCTTTGGATTGGATTTTACAAATTCTTTAAACTCCTCTATAGAAGGATGAAGTTTTTTGTTCGTCATTTCTTTCACCTCTATATGATTCATCTGCCTATTACTACTTTATGTCGTCTACTAAGGATATGTGCATTACTGATGAAAATAACTGAAAAGGAAGATATCCAGCCTGACTAATGATTACATACTGTATAAAATGAAGCCATCTGTTTTTCTGAATATAGGATTCTTTAAAATAAAAAAGCATTTCTAGAAGACAACTACTCTAAGACAAAAAAGCTGCTTTAGAGAGTTCTTCTAGAAATGCCCCTTACCATTTCTCAATAAAATTTTGTGTATAATACTTATTATACACACCTACTCCTAGATGAGTAAATTTCTCATTAAGCAAGCATTCACGGTGTCCCTTACTATTTAACCAACCTTCCATAACTGCCGGTGCATCAGCATATCCAGCGGCAATATTTTCACCTGCTATCTGATAGAATACTTCACCAGCTTCTAAACGATCCTCTAAATCGCCATACTTTTCAGATGTATGAGAGAAACTTTCGGTATCATACATATCTTTACTATGCCCCAATGCAACAACTGCAGTAGGTTGATCCCATTTTACTTCATTAAGGTCAAATCTCTTTCTCAAAACATTGGTGATATCCAAGATTTGCTTTTCATTACCTTCCTCTACTTCTTCATTTTTTTGCTGAGTATCCTTTGCCTCTAATAGCTCACCTCTGTAGACTAGCTCATATGGTCTTAAATGCAGTAAAGTTCTTTTATCCATGTAACGAATACTGGATAAAGTTCCACTAAATTTATCAAAATAAAGCATTGCATAAAAGTCACCTATCTGTATTAAAGGTCTATTATTTATTTCATCTTCTTCCAATTCAAAACGATAGGAGGAATCTTCATAATCAAAGCTTATATTTGTTTGAATCGGTGTAGTTGTATAAATATTTCCTATTTCTTGTCCAATTTTATATGGAGCTATATTTACATCCTCACCAATTGCAAAAACGGTTACAACTTTATTATTTAACACACCTACTTGAAAATAGTCAGATTCGTTTTTATTATATATCCACCAGTCATACTCATATGCAGATGGGTCCACCCTTGTTGGTTTCCCAAATTTATTTTCCAAATCATTAACATCCATTCCAATTAATGTACCTAAACCTTCCTTCGGTACTGGTTGAACATTACTTTCCTCTTTTGGTTTCTGTATTGTATCTTCTACTTCTGTGGGGTTATCACCACTTTCAACAAGCACATCAGCATTCTTTCTTTGTTCTGTTATACTAAAATACAATCCACCTGCAATTAAAATAGCGATAATTATGATACTTCTCATTAAAATTTTCAGAGGCTTTCCCCCTCTCTAGCATTATTTCTACTAATATATGTACTATCTTTTGTAAATAGTATAACTTAATTTAAATAATTTTAATAGAATAAGTAGAGTCAAATACTTTCAAAAAGTATATACAAAAAAGCGCCCCTTTTAAAAGAGACACTTTTACCTTTATAATCCTAATATTGCCTTAATAACTGAAGTTGTTTCTCCCCCATGGTAAAAAACATAGAGTAATAAATACACCATGGTACCTGTAATGGCAGTAGTAAACCAAATAATGCTTGTCGTTGGTCCTATCTTTCGATGTTTTGAGAATTGTTTTTTATATCCTGTATATAACATGATAATCCCTAATACAGCACCAACTGTTGCCAAGGTAATATGGAAAATTAAAAAGATCGTATAGAAAATCTTTATATCATCTGGTCCTCCAAATGCCGTGTTTCCAATGAAAACTGTTCTGGAAGCATATATGATAAAAAAGATAACAGCAAATATTGCTGCGAATATCATAACCGTCTGATGCTGTTTTATTTTCCTCTTTTTTATTAAACCCCAACCAATAGCTACAAATATGGCACTTAACACAATAAAAGCCGTACTAATTGTTGGTAAAATCGGTAAAGAATAATTCATTTAACTACCCACTCCATTAAATAATTACCTTTATTCGCCGTGCATACTATTTCCTTCATCCCTAGTAATTCTTCTTTTTTGCCATTATTCTCTAAGCCTTTTAGATTAGAGTGAATAGAACCATTGAAACAAAAAGAATAGTCAAATATTGGATCGAATAGACGAACATAGATGTTGCCCACTTATATTCATCTTTTTTCTTTTTACTCGCATAAATTCCAGTTGCCACCCAACCAATATTTAATAGTGTTGCTAAAATAAGAAATGGCAAGCCTATTGAATGTAATAAAAATGGTAGAGGGAATAATACGATAACCCATAAGTAAATATGTTTTTTCGTTACCTCAAATCCTTTAACAACTGGCAACATTGGAACTCCAGCTGCTCGATATTCTTCCACTCTTCTTATTGCCAATGCATAAAAATGTGGAGGCTGCCAAATAAACATAATTAAAAATAATGTCCAAGCCATTACATCTAAATTCGGATCAATTGCAGCCCAACCAATTAATGGAGGAACTGCTCCAGAGAAACTCCCAATTACAGTATTAGATACTAGTCTACGTTTTGACCATATCGTGTAAACTACAACATAACTAAATGCTCCAATTAATGCAATAACAGTAGCTGTAATGGTAGTAAATAATAGAGATATTGTTCCTAGAATTAAGAATCCAAAACCTAAAATTGCAGTCTTTAATGGCGTTACTTTTCCTGTAACAGTTGGTCTCGATTTCGTTCTCTCCATTAGTGGATCAATATCACGATCAATATAATTATTTAAAACACATGATCCAGCCATAATTAGTGCAGAACCTATTAATGCAAATACAACCTTATCTAAATTACTTAAAAAGTGTGCATCTGTAAATTGAATAGCAAGCCAAATCCCTGTAAAAACAGTGATTAAATTGGAGTTAACAATCCCTATTTTAATAAGTGCTAAAAAGTCTTTCCACGCACTTGTGGTAGTTTGTTTATTTTCAATCTCCGCTTCTGGATAAGCGCGGTAATTTGCCACTTTTCTCTCCCCTTTCTTAAAAACAAGCACTTTCTAGAAAAATATATATTCTATACAATAATCGTTTGTGCCGTTATTCACAATTAACAATATACTTATATTGAAAATGACCCTTCTGTAATTAAAACATATTTCTCGTCATTTTTCTTCATTTTTTTACTAAAAAACGAATCCTTCCATAATGGAAAAGATTAAAAGTCTTTGCTAATCATCTTTATTATTATAGCTTGTTTGTCCATATAATCCAAATGAGTTTACTTATAAAAAGGGGCAACTCACAAACATTTATTCCCACTTAGGATAATGCTTGTGAGTCAGCCCCCTTTACTTGCACTCTATAAGTTTCTATTTTAAACGCATAAATCGATTTGTTGTCTGCTCTGGAATATCGACAACTTTCTCTTCTTTTTGTTTATATAATCTTTCATATTTAACAAACATGGAAACATTAACTAGTATTCCCATCCCTATTGCTAATTGTAATAA
>DATMFU010000109.1:0-2176 GCA_035556015.1 Niallia sp.
GGAAAGTTGACCATTCTGCTTCATTTCTTCTGTGATAGACCAGTAAGCGTCTTTTTCCTTCTGTTTACCAAGAAAGAGATTAAAGACAAATCTTGAACAACCGATCGTCTTATGGATGAGTTCCCTTTGTTTCTGATTAGGATATAAGCGAAATTTAAAGGCTTTATGGATGAACATGGTTAAGCACCTCCTTCACCATTTACCTTATTATACTATATATAAACTCAAGAAAAAGAACATCAGTTCTCTTTTTTGTGAAAGAGCCACTAATCAGAAGGCGATTCATCCCCTCCCTACTCATTGGGCTATCCCCCTTCACATTCCTTGAGGAAGGGGGATTCTCGCCTATTTTTTGATAAATTTATTGTTTCAACGGAATGTCCAATTGATAACACTTCTTCTCTTAACAACGCTTCGTTTACATCCCATAAATCTTTCTTTAATAAATTTATTATGATAGCAATACATATTATACCTAAAGCAATACTCACTACTATCTTTTTAGATTTCATATCTATACTCCCCTTGAGCAGCAACTTTTCCTAACCACCTCAAATATCTTGAACTTCTGCACCTGTTTATTGAACAAGAAAAGGTAACGAAACAGCTTTTGTTTAATCAATGTTATTTTTATACCAATCTTTTTCCTCATCAAAAAGATAGTCCCACTTTTTTGATTGTATCCATTCGAATAATTGTTGGATTCTTTTCTGTTCCTTTTTGTATCGGTTTAGAAATTCGAATGTGAGGACTAATTCGTCACTTTCTATCTTCCGTTTTCTAGTTAGAACAGTTTTCACTCGTTTGTAGACAACATCAATGGCTGTTTCATCACCGTATTTAAGTAATCCTGATAATGCATAGGATTTAACGGTAGGAGAACGGTCTTGCATAGCTTCCATAAAAATCGGAAGCAGCGTTGAATCTCCCAATACTTCTAAGGCATAAAGAGTCACACATTTTGCATCTCCCTTGGCACGTTCTAATAATCGAACAAGATGAGGAATAGATTTAATTGTTCCTATATGTGATAAACTGCCACTGGCATAACAAAGGTCATACTGGTCTTGAGACTCATCTATCACTTTGATAAGAGCATTTTCCACTATAGGATGTTTACATTTGGACAGTGTTTGAATTGCACGATACCTTACAGCAGTACGTTTATCATCAATAAATTTCATTATAGATGAATAGTTCGGTACATCTTTTTGATTTGCAATTTGATCAAGCATTGTTTCTAATGTATATTTATTTGTCTCCACTTCAAGTCGTTTCAAGAGAATATTGACTACACGTTCATCACCTGTGTTTTCACCAATTTTCCCAAGTATAAAATAAATGTTATCTCTAACCTTTCTATCTTTGATTTTTTCTAACAAATTATTAAGAAAAGGAATAGCTGCGGTATCTGTCAACTGTTCTGCTTTTCGATAAGCATTCCAAGATGGACCTTCTGAAACATACAATTTCATCTTTTTATCATAAACCAATTCAATTTCATCACTTGACATCTGTTTGATTAATTCTAATAGTTCTTTTTCATCCATTCCAAAAGCTCCTAATTGTCTATTTTAATGATATAAATATTTTATATTGAACTTTAATCATTGCATCACGTTCAATTGACATATGTAGTTACCTCCAAATATCAACCTAACTACTTTCTATTTTAATATTATCCTTGTTCAAGCTCTATTGCATCGTTTGTAAAAAAAGATTATCCAAAAATGCTAAGGTTACTGCACTATTAACTTACTCCAAAAATAATTATAGAGAATTTTAAAACCTTGAAGCTTTAGAACCTTTTGATATCTAAGACACTTAGATAAAAGGACAAGATATTTCATATAGGCGTTCTATACACATAAAATACGTGATACAATTGCGAATATATGTTCTTTATTAAGTAGTATTTTTTACAAGGATGTGTTTTATGATTTTAAGAGTCTACGCTTTTTAAGGTTGAACAAACATTTCTTGATAAAGAATATAAGTAATTATGATTATTAAGGAAGGGTGTGGAAAACGATGAATTTGGAAACGGTTATGCAGGAACTGGAGGCGCTCGGTAAGGAACGAACCAAAAAGACGTACATAAGCAACGGTGCACATGAACCGCTTTTTGGTGTAGCTACAGGCGCAATGAAGCCGCTCGCAAAGAAAATCAAGAAAA
>DATMFU010000110.1:0-2810 GCA_035556015.1 Niallia sp.
CAAAGTGATATTAAGATTATGAAAGTGAAGGATTATATTAAAAATCCCAAAAAAAATGGGTATAAAAGTTTGCACTTAATCATTAAAATTCCCGTTTTTTTAAGCAATAGAGTGGAAGAAGTTTCCGTAGAAGTCCAAATTCGCACAATTGCTATGGATTTCTGGGCAAGCTTGGAACATAAGATTTATTATAAGTTTGATGAAGGGGTGCCAGAGCACTTGCTGGCAGAATTAAAGGAAGCGGCAGATGCAGCACATGAGTTAGATCTTAAAATGAAAAGAATTAAAGATAGAGTGGATATTTATCAAAATGTCGGGAAAGATAACCCCTTAATTTAATAGGCTAAATCAAAATAAAAAGGGGCTGTCCGATAAGTCCCTAATATAAAACAGGTGGAGAAAAACAATTCGTTTTTCTCCACCTGTTTTTGTATTTTTTTGATGTTTACCTGAAAGTAGATGGCGGATGCCTGCTACTTTCAGTAGGTTGTGGGCTAATGCTATAATCCCGAACTCGACATGTACCTTGTCGAGACTCCGCAGAGAAAATCTGCGGAACGACCGATTGCCCTTGATGTGACCGAACACACTTTCTACCTCGATTTTACGTCGAGCATAGATAGCGGCTTTTTCTTCACATTCAAGGGCTTTTTTCGCCTTCGCTTTCATTTCTTCGAAGACGGTATTCCAGTGAACCTGACGATTTCCCTTTGCTTTCGTGCATGGTGCTTTCAATGGGCAATCTGTACAATCTTCACATTCGTATATTTTAAAGCTTTGTTCATAACCAGATCGATTCTTCTTGTTCTGATATTTTCTAAATGTAACCTTTCTTTTATTCGGGCAAATGAAACAATCATCTTGTTCAAGATACGTCCAGTTTTTCGCATTTTTAATATCGTTTTTATATTTACGTGTCTTTTCCTGTATGTAAGATCCGTATGGGATTAAAAAATCAAACTTTGGTTCCTTCTCATCCCCAATGGCATAGACATAGTTTTCTTCACTTCCATAACCAGCATCGGCAATCACTGTTTTAGGGGTGGGTAAAGAAGTTGACGACAGCTTTTCCAAATGCGGGATAAAGCAACGGGTATCTGTTGGTCGTTGATGAATGGAGTAAAACAAAATAAATTGGTTTTCCGTTCCCATCTGTACATTATATCCTGCCTTCAACTGACCATTTTTCATGTGATCCTCTTTCATACGCATGAAGGTGGCATCTTTGTCCGTTTTGGAATAGCTGTTACGATCGCCAAAAATCTCGTTCTGTTCCTTATATTTAGCTAGTCGTGGTAAGAAATTTTCTCGAATTGACTTTAAAGGTTTCTTCCATGTACTGCGTTCTTGTCGCTTTTCCTTCCGGATCTTTGGATCGGTTTCCTTTTCGATTTCCTCTGTCAGTATTTCTACTTTTTCTTCTATTTCTTTAGCGACTGTCTCTAGTTCCTGTTCCGTAATCTCTGCACTGGATTCCCATTCCTTTTCTCCAGATGTAGCTTCTAATTGTGTCAATTCATGGATGTGTTGTAGCGTTTCTTGGATTTTTTCTTTTAATTTTGCTTCAAATTTTGTCGTCGCCTTTTTCCATACGAAGGAATACTTATTGGCATCCGCTTCGATCTTGGTACCATCCAAAAAGTAGTTTTCCATCGTGATGTATTTTTCTTCAATCAATTTCAGAATCATGGCTTCAAATAATTCATCCATTAAGCGTTTCATCCGTTCACCACGAAACTCATTAATCGTACGGAAATCAGGTTGTTGCATCGCCGCCAACCACATGGCAGGGACGTTTTCTTTTATAAGCTTTTCAATTCCTCGACAAGAATAAACCTTTTGGGAATAAGCGAATAGAAGAATTTTAAGCATCATTTTGGGGTGAAAGGAGCTTCTACCGCCACCTTTATAATGAGAAAACAATCGCTCATCCGGTACAGCTTCGACCATTTCATCGACTATGCGCGCAACGTGGTCTTCTGGAATCAGTGCTTCAATATCCATAATCATTTGAATTTGACGGTTGTCATAGGGTTTGAAAGTAGGAGCTAATTGTCTTTTCGGGGTCTTTTTTTCTTCTGTCTCTGGAAGAAATGTCATTTGAATGTTATAATTTTCATTAGTAATCTTCGGATTGCACATAAAAAATCGTTCCTCTCTTGAATGTTAGTTTGGTCACTTACATTTTACTAGATAGGACGATTTTTTTGTGTATTTAATTAAAATTAACGAAAAAATATGAGAGGGGCTTCCAAAAAGTCAGTTACCCTGACTTTTTGGACAGCCCCTTTTTATTCTGCCAAAGGATATAACGGTATGATTATTTCAAATTTGGTTCCATTTGCAGAGCTTTCTTTAATGTGAATATCTCCACGATGCTCCAAGATAGTTTTTTTAACAAAGGCAAGCCCCATTCCCATTCCTTGTTCCTTTGTTGTTGTAAATGGACTAAACACCTCTTCTAATTGATTATTTTTAATGCCTGTCCCGCTATCATGCAGTGTGATTACCAGATTTTCCTGCTGGCGGCCTATCATAATAAAAATTGTTTTGGTTATTCTTTCAGAAGGAATAGCTTCCATGCTATTTTTTATCAAATTAATGAATACTTGCTGAATATTAGGCTTATTCATATATGCCTTGATATTTTTTTGCAGAAAATAAAGTTTAATCATTACTCCATTTTCTTTAGCACTTTCATTTACCATTTCCACTGTTTCTTCTAAAAGTGTGTTCACATCTACCATCGCAAAAGTCAATTTTTCTTGTTTCATATAAAGTGAATAATTCTCTACAATTTCTTTCAGCTG
>DATMFU010000111.1:0-6791 GCA_035556015.1 Niallia sp.
TGTTTTAATACCTTTTGTTGTATACAAATCTTTTGCAGAATAAGGTATTCCGTGTAATACTCCTTTGTAATTCCCATTTAATATTTCTTTTTCTGCAACTTTTGCATTTTCCTTTGCACTATCTTCCAACACAGTTATAAAGGCATTAATAGTTGGTTCTGTCTCCTGAATTCTTTCGAGACATTGATCGACTAGTTCAACTGGAGATATTTCCTTATTTTGAATTAATGGAGCAAGTTCTTGAATGGTTTTTTCCATCAAATTATCTTTCATTAATTTCTCCTCCTTAATTATTTTTAGAATATTCTGTTTCTTGTAATAAATATAATAAACTTTGTTATGATAGTGGTAATAGAAAAAAACTATGGATACTTTCATTGAAATATACTAAATATTCTGATAAGTTATAGTGTAAGTATGTATAATTATACTTTAATATATTACTAATTATTAAGGAGGGATGTAGAAATGGATTTAAGTTCGCTAGATTCTTTTATCACCATTGCTAGAGAAAAAAGTATTACAAAAGCATCTCATATACTTCATATTACACAGCCTGCACTAACTTCTAAGTTAAAAAAGTTAGAAACCGAGGTAGGCTTTCAATTGTTAGAAAGGAGTAAAAAAGGAGTGGAGCTAACTAAATCTGGAACTTCATTTTTAGTAAATGCTCTTAAGATGGTACGGGAGTATGATGCAGTATGCACTCTTGAAAATAATTCGAATTTTATCCATTCTACTTCGTTAAATAAAAATTTAAAAATAGGAATTACACGACCACTTGCATCTTCTCTATTACCTGATATTTTGTCTAGTTTAACTAAGTTCGATCCGACATTTAAATTCAATATCACTTCAGAATTAACAGATTTGGTACTGGATTTAGTGTCATTTGGAGAACTTCATTTTGGTATCGTTTGTTATCATCGGCCTAAAAAGGAACTTGAATTTATCCCTCTTTATAATGATGATATTGTTCTAATTGGTCCAAAAGATGATCCAAATCCATTAGTTAAAGAGAAATTATTGGATAAGCCTTTTATTCTATTTCATTCTCATCTGCCATTCAGACATGATGCAAATGAAATTTTACTAAACCTGTTAGGCAAAATACCTGAAAATCTTCAAGAAGTAAATGATACCTACGCGCTAATCAGTATGATTTCCAGCGGTTTAGGTTATAGTCTACTCCCTTTATCCTTCATCTTAGATTTCGTTCAATTGGAAAATTCCAACCAATCAAATTCATTAGACATGCTGCCATTTAAAATTACAAATTTAGGTGATTTTTCTCCACCAAGATATATCCATTTTGTTTATGCTAAAAATAGACAAACCGATTTTCCTTTTAACCAGTTTGCAGAGTTGATTATTTCTTCAAGGAAAAGACGACGGATTTCTTGATAATTTAAACAAATCCATAATTGGATTTAAATACAGTTTTACACCTTTCTCTCACATAAAGTGGGGAAAATTTGTCCAATATCTTTCTTTATTTTCCCATAAATAACCTGTCTTCTATATTTGGGCGCAGATACAATGTGATACTTACAATTCCAAGTTGTGTGTGCTAAACTATTATTGTCTTTTGACATAAGAACTTCCTCCAGTACTAATTATTTTCGGTTGGCGAACCAAAAATATTTTAGCACCGTGAGGAAGTTTTTTTAATACCACGCTATAAATTTTTTAGAAACCTAGGCATAGCCTAGGGTTCTCATTTCTTTATTTGGTACTGCTATTATTTAACCTTCAATAGAGTCTATCTCAATCTTAGTTGCTGCTTCTTCTAATCTTTGGACCCTTGTAAAGGCGAAAAAGGATGCCCACATGATAATAAATGCTAACGCACTTCCACTAAAAAGGGGAATCAATCCTGGAATTGTTGTCATTAAAAAGTAAATGGCTGTAATTCCAATTACCATAATGATTGTAGATATTGGATTCACTAACATAATGAAAAAAGCATTTTTTAACACCTGATAAATTTTCAGGTCAAAATGAACATATGTAGGAAATACATAACAAATGGTTAAAAGGAAGCCTAAACAAATTAACAGGGCTGGGTAGTAAAGTATCTGAATAAAACCACTAGAACTTTTAAGTAGGTGTAAATCTACATATAAGAAATACCCAAAGACAGAAACAAGTAGTCCTAATAAATTACTCTTAATAAATTCTTTTTTGTAGGATTCCCAAAAAGTTTTAAAAACAGGAATATCCATGTTACCCATTAACAGCTTTCTTACAATTACAAACATGGCAGCCGTTGCAGGAAAAAAACCAAATAAAATGATTCCTAACATAGAGAAGATAATCCATAAAAAATTAACAAATGCTAGCTTCATCATCCATTCACAAACTTTATAAAACCCGCCGATTGCTCCATTCATTTGCATAGAGACACTCCCCCCCTATAAATAAAATGTTAGGTGATTTATGTTTATTCTTAAGGAAGTGATTGCTTACGTTTTATTTAAATTGAATCACTTTATACGCAAATTTTCCTACTTCTAGTTTTCCTTCCTTCACTGGTTTATTTGTCAATAAATCGATTCCTTCAGTAGGCAAAGTTACGCTTCCGCCTTCCCCATTTAAATTGATGATAAACCAAACACTATTTCCATCCTTACCTTTTCTCGGAGCAACAATCGTTCCATTGGTTACATCTGTTCTAAGCTTAACACCAGCTTCTTTTGAATAATGGTCCACCAGTTTTTGCAATAATTGTTCTCCCTCTACTCCTACCGGCATGGAGCCAAGCATAACTATTTTTCCAGAACCTAGCCTTTTTTCTGTAATAAAGGACTTACCAATGGAAATTCCTTCTTCCAATACTCCAACTGTACTTCCTTGTTCAAATTCAAATACTGAACTCCACATACCAAGTGGTGCCGATATATCAAAAGCACGACCAACTGTCCCAGTCCCATCCATCGGGTACGTAAATAAAACATCTACTCCAGCTACCTTTTCCAAATCACCAAGCGCACAGTCTGTGTGAACAGTATGCTCTTCTGTTCGTCCACCTGTTAGCGGTCCCACAATCCAAGTACCACCATTTTCTACAAATGTTCTCGCTCTATCTAAATATTCTTGTGAAAGAGATGGAAGGAATGGTGTTAGTAATAATTTATATCCTTCTAAACTCGCTCCTTCAGGAGTAAGATCCCGATGAATTCCCATGGATAATATCTGTTTATAAAAGTCGATAACTAAATTACGATAATTTAGGTTACCGTGGGATTCTGTTTTAAAAAAGGCTTTAGCTCGATCAGAATAAGTAATAGCAACATCGGCTTGGGAAGGTCTTGTAGATAAAATAATAGGTTCAATAGCTTTTCTCATTTTTTCTACTTCTAACACATTCTCATAGCCTACCGTTGGTTTCCCCCATGCACTAAGGACTGAACCATGTGGTTGCTCACATCCTGCCCGTTGCTGTCTCCAAAGCCAGTAGCAAAATCCTTCCGCTCCTAAAGCATAAGCAGCAACAGCCTCTGCCGTTAAATAGCCATTTGGATGAGGGCTAGCATAACTTGTTAGGGATGCAGCATTGGATGTACTTGTTTCCATCACCCAGAAATCTTTCCCTTTCTTGAAGTTTCTCCAAAGATCACTATTAATCAAGTAAGCTGGAAAATTATCTATGGTTGCATACGTGTCAAAAGATGCAAAATCAAGATTTTTAAATAAACGCTCATTATCGACACTAAAGTTCACTGAACTATTATGGGTAATAGGAGCAATCGAATATTTTCGAATAATCTCCGCCTGTTCATCACAAAACTCAGCGATCTTTTCCATCGAAAATAATTGATACATCGTACTTAAAGAAGAATTATGAAGAAAAGGTGCTGGTCCTGGCTGTGGAACTTGATCAAATCGATGATAGTATTCACTCCAAATTTTTGTTCCCCATGCTTCATTTAGTTTTTCAATCGTTCCATAACGAGCTTCCAACCATTGATGCCATAATTGTTTACAGTTTTCACACATACATTCACTCACATGACATTTGAATTCATTGTCAATCTGCCAGCCAATAATCCCTGGTAAATTCCCAAGTTCTTTGGCAATATGCTCTGTAATTAATGCGGCTCTTTCTCGAAAATAAGGATGGTTCGTACAAGCATGCTGTCTTGAACCATGTCCCATTACCTTACCATCCTGATCGACATACATTCGCTCAGGATGACCATCTGTAAACCAAATTGGCGGCGTCGGGGTCGGCGTACACATAATTGTTTCAATTCCATTTTCATAGAGTTTATTAATGACGGTATAAAAGAAGGATAAATCAAACTTTCCTTCCTCTGCTTCCATTGAACTCCATGCAAATTCTCCGATTCTTACTACATTAATCCCCGTTTTCTTCATCATTTCTATATCTTCATGAATGACTTCTTCATTCCAAAGTTCTGGATAATATGCTGCACCATGATATAATTTCCCTGTCATAGACTTCCACCTCACTCTTTAATCTAACAATCTATCATCACAAATTACTCTTCTGATTTCTCTTGATTTTCTACTTCATATATATTCGGTACTGGTGGCGCTTTCATATTATGTCCTAGAAAGAAACTTGGATGTGGAGGCTGGTTATAGGCAACATTTTGCCAGGCAATGGCTAACCGATAATTTGGGTCATGCATCAGCGTATAGATTCGATGGTCTGTTACATCGATTGTCGTATAAATTCGTAACGCTGTACTATCATCCGTCCGCCAAATAACTTCCTCTCTCCAATCTCCAAAAATATCTGCTTGCAAACACGGATTTCCCTTTGTACCATTATTGGATCTCGTACCGTCTGCAGTTAATAAATTGACAAGCCTTCCATTTTCATAATCCCATTTATCAATTTTCCCAACTCCAACACCTGTTTCCATGCAATAATCATGGTCTAGTAGCTCTCGCAATAAATCTCCGTCCCACCAGATAGCAAAATTAAAGGACTGAGGATTTCTATCTGAAATCTTTTCTCCAGAACTACTATACAGACCTTCTCCTCCCATTTTCCAATGAGTAGAGGACCATACTTCTGCTCCCTCGTAGCGAGGGTCAATATCTGCTGCCATTCCTCTTCCTACATCTTCACTAGAAGGAATGCCCCATAAGATTTCTCCTGTTTTCGCATCATGTATTTCTGTCCCATTTTCTTGAGGAATTTCATGTACTTGAAAAATTTCTAACCCAGCTCTAGAGGGAATGAAATTACCGACATGAATGGCATCTCCATGACCTAAACCTGTTGTATACAGTCCTGTGCCATCGTGGTCAATTACACAAGAGCCATATATAATTTCATCTTTCCCATCGTCATCTACATCTGCAACACTTACACTATGATTTCCTTGTCCTGAATATCCTTCATTACCAGGTTCAAGACTATCAAACTTCCACACTTTTGAAAGTTCACCATCTCGCCAATTATAAGCAACTAATACCGCCCGCGTATAATAACCACGACACATGACTAAGCTTGGTCTTACTCCATCTAGATAAGCAATACATGCTAAAAAGCGATCGACTCTATTTCCTTCCTCATCCCCCCAATCTGCACCTTTACCTCTTGGAGGATCATATTCTACTGTCACTAACGCTTTTCCTGTCTTTCCATTAAAAATAGTTAAATATTCAGGCCCTTCCAATATAAATCCATCTTGATTCCGGTAATCTGCATCTATATCTCCAATTACATTTCCTTCTCCATCTATCGTTCCATCTGCCGTTTTACAAGCGATCTCCGCTTTCCCATCTCCATCAAGGTCATAAACCATAAATTGCGTATAATGTGCACCAGCACGAATATTTTTTCCTAAATCAATCCGCCATAAATGTTTCCCACTTAACTTATAAGCATCTAAATAAACATTTCCTGTATAGCCTTTATGTGCATTATCATGGGAATTAGATGGATCCCACTTGAGGATAATTTCATATTCTCCATCTCCGTCCACATCTCCAATGCTCGCATCATTTGCGCTATAAGAATAAGAAACACCATCTGGTGAGACTCCACCTTCTGGCTTATTTAAGGGAATGGTCAAATAATTCGTATCCCAAACACTTGCCTCCTCGGACGGAAGTTGTTCTTTCCCTTCGATAATAGCGCACACTTTATAAGTAGAATTCTCATTCCCATTATTATCTAGAAAATTGGTGCTACTACTAATTGGAGCAGCATTTACTTTCTCTCCATCACGATAAAGATTAAAGGAAATATCATCCGGATCTGTTCCAAACAAGCGCCATCCAATATAAACACCGTTCTTTACTTTTATAGCAATCAACCCACGATTTAGTTTTTCCATCTGACGTAATACCTTTTCCTGATTCCTTTCTTCCGACATAATCATCCTCCTAATCACCAGAACTAAAGGTAAAATGTTTCGTTTGTCATACAATTTTTAGGAATAATACTTCAACGTAACAGGTCCAATTAATCCAGAATCCACAAACTCCCTTACATATTCATTTGCCTTACTATTCGTAACACTCACTTCGATATGTAGGGTATCTGTGTCTAAGTAGGGTGTTATATCAAACTGATAAGGACTCCACATTTTCACCCCAACACTTCTTCCATTTATACGTACTTCAGCAAGTTCGCAAACTCTCCCTAAATCTAGTTGAACTTTTTGATAACTTTTTACAGAAGAATCCAACCTAACTTTTGAACGATAAATAGTTTCACCGGAAAAATACTTTAAATCTTCCAACTCTGTTAAGGAAACAAGGTTACTCATCACTTCCTGTTGGCGAAGTGGATTCGTAATGGTCCA
>DATMFU010000112.1:0-2782 GCA_035556015.1 Niallia sp.
CCATGTGCCTTCCACAGAAAAACCAGTTAATACTTCTTGGAATCTATGTCTTCTCTTTAAACTTGGATATCCTTTTAATAACCTTTCCATCTGTTCTTCTGTATAGTTCGTTTTTGTCTGAACAATAGCTATTTGGTGTTCATTCGGATCTTGAGGAGGGAGTCTCGGAGTATCTGAAGCTGAGCGTGCAAAAGTAACGTTTGCAGCTAGTAGTGAATATATTAAGAGGATGGACATTACTTTTTTGAGCATTATAAATACCTCCCTACCCTTGCATTTGCTTGTTATTTTTACCGCAGCCTGGTTATTTATGTATCTTTTCGAGAGAGGGTTATTATTACCATAAACAAAAAAGCAGTTTAGAAAGTCATTTTTATGACTTCTAAACTGCTTCTTATTTCAGTATATTATTTTGTACCAAACAATCTGTCTCCAGCATCGCCTAAACCTGGTACAATATATCCTTTTTCATTTAATTTTTCATCTAATGCAGCAATATAAATATCAACATCTGGGTGTGCTTCTTTTAGTGCTTCTACTCCTTCTGGAGCAGCGATTAAGCACATAAATTTAATATGCTTTCCACCTCTTGTTTTTAATGAGTTAATTGCTTCAATTGCTGAACCACCTGTAGCAAGCATTGGATCCACTACGATAAAGTCTCTTTCTTCTACATCAGATGGTAATTTCACATAATATTCTACTGGCTTTAATGTTTTAGGATCACGATATAGGCCAATATGTCCAACTTTTGCAGCTGGGATTAACTTAAGTATACCATCTACCATTCCAATTCCAGCACGCAAGATAGGAATAATACCAAGTTTTTTCCCTGATAGTACTTTAGATTTTGCTCTAGTTACAGGAGTTTCAATCTCAATCTCTTCAAGGGGCATATCACGTGTAATTTCAAATGCCATTAAAGTTGCTACTTCATCAACTAATTCTCTAAATTCCTTTGTGCCTGTCTGAACTTCTCTAATATATGTAAGTTTATGTTGAATAAGTGGATGATCAAATACGTATACTTTTGCCAAATTAAACACTCCGTTCCTTCTATTGATTATCGTGCACCCAATTTTATAGAGTGGATACAACGTTAACACACTTCTACTTATTCTACAGAAAAAGTAGATGTGAATCAACATAAATCCTTCTATGGATTTGTATTTTTTAATGATAGTGTTACCGATAATCTACAGAAAAAAACCAGCCTTTCTAAAAAGACCGGTTTTTTATTTATTTCTTAAAGTTCTTTATATAATTCAAATCTACTTGTTAAATCTGATACTCTTTGTGCAGCTTCAGCAAGTTTTTCCTGATCTTCATGGTTTTTAAGCGTAAATCCAATGATAGACGCAATTTCATCCATTTCTTTTAAACCAAATCCACGGGAAGTCACAGCAGCTGTACCAATACGAATACCACTTGTTACAAATGGACTTGCTGGATCAAATGGAATAGTGTTTTTATTCACAGTAATCCCAACTTCGTCTAATACATGCTCTGCTACTTTACCAGATAGACCTAATGATTGAAGGTCTACTAATAATAGATGGTTATCCGTTCCACCTGAAACAAGGTTCAAGCCCTCTTTCTGAAGTCCACTTGCTAATTGTTTCGCATTAGCAATGATATTTTTTGCGTATTCCTTAAATTCATCTTGAAGTGCTTCTCCAAATGCCACTGCCTTTGCTGAAATAACATGCATTAATGGGCCACCTTGAATTCCTGGGAATATCGATTTATCAATTTTTTTACCAAACTCTTCTTTACAAAGAATCATTCCACCACGTGGTCCACGTAAAGTTTTATGAGTAGTAGTCGTAACAAAGTCAGCGTAAGGAACAGGATTTTGATGAAGACCTGCAGCAACTAAACCTGCAATATGCGCCATATCAACCATTAAATAAGCTCCTACTTCATCAGCAATTTCACGGAATTTAGCAAAATCAATTTCTCGTGGATAAGCACTTGCACCAGCCACAATTAATTTAGGCTTATGCTCTAATGCTTTTTCTCTTACATCTTCATAGTTAATATATTGTGTTTCTTTATCTACCCCATACTCCACAAAATTATATTGAACTCCACTAAAGTTAACTGGACTTCCATGTGTTAAGTGGCCACCATGAGATAAGTTCATTCCTAGAACTGTATCACCTTGCTCTAAAATAGTGAAGTAAACTGCCATATTTGCTTGTGCCCCTGAATGTGGTTGCACATTGACATACTCTGCTCCAAAAATTTCTTTTGCACGATCACGAGCTATATTTTCAACGATATCTACATATTCACATCCGCCATAGTAACGCTTAGCTGGATATCCTTCTGCGTATTTATTAGTAAGAACTGAACCTTGTGCCTCCATTACTGCTTCACTTACAAAGTTTTCAGATGCAATTAATTCAATCTTTGCCCTTTGACGACCTAACTCTTGTTGTATTGCCTTATAAATAAGTTCATCTTGCTCTACTAAATGCTTCATAATATGTAATCCTCCCTAACATGCTCGTATTTTTTCTCTAATCTCCAACCGCAAATCTGCCTATATTCTACCATGTATACATTTTAAAAGGAAAGGTAATTTTACGAATTATAATTATTTTTTTGTTTTTAATGTTCGTGTTTTACTTATCATCTTACATATTATTCCGTTTTTCCACCAGAAGTTAGGCAGTAAAACAAAACAATTGGTTTATTAATATAATATTTTCATAAAAAAAGAGGCCCAATGATAAGCCCCTCAAGACACCCTAAAAAAATTAACAAGAGCGATTCT
>DATMFU010000113.1:0-3505 GCA_035556015.1 Niallia sp.
CTTTTTGTTTAATTGTTGTAATAATTGTGACTATTTAAAAGTATACTATCATGGCTTCTAATGAAAAGTAAATGTTTTTTTATAGAAATGAAAAGTGAAAGGGAAGTATTAGACTTAACTAAAAAAATAAAAAAGTGGTAAAAACATAAAATATCGAATTATTTTATACATTCGATATTTCATGCTTTTACCACATTCGTAAATTTAATCAGTGTAATGATAATTAATTTTTGTAAGGATTGAAGTGATTTTATCGAGACGATCCTTTGTCTTTTCTGGATAATTTATAGCTATCGCACTTACAAGATAATCGGCCACAAGTAGCGACGCTATAGGTGAATTATGAAAAGCGATACTACTCGAGCTACAAGTCAGTACTAAATCTGAGTACTTAACTAAAGGAGAAGAATAACTGTCGGTAATTGAAATGACCTTGGCATCGTTACTTTTGGCAGCTGTTACAAACTCAACAGTTCTTCTAGCGTACCTTGGAAAGGAGGTTGCAATAACTAAATCTTTAGAAGTTAAAGTAATTCCTTTATCCACCCAATCACTTAAGTCAGAGACAATTAGCTCACAGTTTCCGAGTAGTCGATTAAGCCCAAAAGATAGATGCTGTGCCACGGGTAAACCACTTCTAACGCTTGTACAAAATATTCGGTCTGCAGAGACAATCATTTCTAACGCTTTATTTAGGCTCTCTGTAGAAATCATTTCTACTGTTGATTGAATGTTATTGAATTGACTTTCTGCACAGCGCATCCACAAATCACTCTCATCTAAGCCCTTCAAATTTGTTTCTAATCTGATTTGAGGAGCAGCATTGTTACGTAGAAGCTCCTGAAGTCCTTTTTGAAACTCTGCATATCCAGAATAGCCTAGACTAAAAGCTAACCTCATTATCGTGGTCGTACTAGTTTTTACTGTCAAAGCCAATTGATCAACCGTTAAAAAAGCTACATCGACAGGATTTTTAAGGATATAGTCTGCTACTCTCCGTTGAGTTTCTGTTAGTTGTGAGATATTATCTTTTAATTTTAATATTGGATTTTCCATACCTTCGCTCCAATTAAACAGATTATATTGTAAATTTTATTTTTTTAAGCATATAAAAAGTATTTATCACAATACTTACTTGAATTTTAGCATGTTTACTTTTTTATGTAAAAATGTTTCTTCTAAGTAATAAAGCTTAGGATATGTTTTTCCTGTGCTTTATTTATAAAAATAGATTTACTTTATTAGGTACCGGTGATAAGATACATTTAAGATTATAGTAATAAATATTACTTAAATAAAAAATGTAGTAATTTTTATTACTTTATTTATTTTTTACGATGTTTTTCTATCTTTTTCAAAAATGCAGCAAATAAACTGTAGATATTCTGCGAATAGGGGGGCAATATCTAATTTTATTAATTTAATTTTGTAAGCGTTATCCTGAGTAGAGCATTGATTAAAATATATTAAAATCGAAGAGGAGTGTATATCAGTGAGTAATTTAGCACCAGTATTATCTGAAGACATTATTAAGAGAGCAAACCTTCTTAATACAACTCTTATATCCGACGCAATGGGGTGTACAGGCTCAATGGATTATAAAATTAAGCCTGTATCTACAGGAATGAAGGTAGTTGGAACCGCTCTAACTGTAAGTTTAAGACCTGGAGATAACTTATTTCTTCATCAGGCAATCTATGATGGTACAGAAGGATATGTACTAGTTGTAGATGGAAAGGGGCATACAGCAAATGCTTACCTTGGAGAATTAATGGCAGCTGCAGCTAAAGCTATTGGACTTGAGGGGATTATTATAGATGGGGCAGTTCGGGACAAAGAGACCCTTACTCAATCAGGATTTCCTATTTTCTCAAAAGGATTTATTCCGAATGGTCCTCTTAAAGATGGTCCAGGTGAGTTACATAAACCTATTTCTTGTGGAGGCGTAGCTGTTATTCCAGGAGATCTAATTATAGGTGATGATGACGGAGTTGTTGTAGTTCCAAAAGAAAAGATTGAAGAGGTTCTTTTTAAAGCGGAAAAAAAACTAGAGTATGAGAAAACGCGTTTAGAAACGATCGAAGCATTTGAAAGAGCGCGTCTGCAAGGTGAATCTGGAGGTAACATTCAGCCTTCATGGTTAAGAGAACAGATGAAAGCATATGGATTATAAACAGAAGGGAGAGCTTTAAAGTGAAATTAGGTTTTATTGGATTTGGAGAGGCGGCCTTTGAGTTATCAGTTGGCTTAAAAGGCGAAGGTTTAGAAACCATTTTTGCTCATGATGTTATGATAGACCATCCTACGTATGGTCCACAAATTAAAGAACGAGCTGCTCAAGCTCAAGTAGAACTTCTTTATAGACCCGAAGAAGTTTTAAAACAAGTAGATATAGTAATAGTAGCAGTACCCGCAGATAAAGCACTTGAAGTTAGTGAGATGCTAAAACCATTTATAAAGAAAGAATGTATCTATGTAGATGTATCAGCTTCCACTCCTATCGTGAAGCAAAAAATTAACATAAATATACAAGAGAAGAATGCATTCTTTGTAGATGCCGCAATGCTAGGTCCCCTGCCAGTTTATAAACATAAGGTTCCTATTTCAGCAAGTGGTAATGGTGTAGATCGACTGATTTCATTAATGACTCCGTACAGTATGGACATAACTAAAGTAAGTGAAAAACCTGGTGATGCCTCTGCTGTAAAGCTAATTCGCAGCATTTATATGAAAGGTGTAGTTGCTCTTTATCTAGAGTTATTAGAAGCTTCTCATGAATTTAATGTAGAACAATTAGTCTTAGATTCTATTAGTGAAACTTTAGATAGTAAGAGCTTTAGAGAAACAATGAACCGCTTGGTAACTGGAACCTCTATACATGCATTAAGAAGATCAATTGAGTTAGACGGCTCTATTCAAATGCTAGAGGCTTCTAATTTAAATTCTGTTATGTCTAGGGCAGCAAAAAGTAAGTTAGAAACATTGGCTTCATTTAATTTGAAAGAAAAGTTTAAAGGACAAAAGCCAGATCATTGGTTGGATGTTATCAAAGCATGTAAAGAAGATGCTGCTGTAAACAATTAAATAAACTAATCTATTATATCAATAGTAAGAGACGGGGAGATTCACTTGGGAACATGGAATTTTCAAAGCGGTTCTATTTGTTTAGAAAAGGGGTTTATTTCAAATAAGTCTACAAGTATAGCAGCTACTCATAAGGATTCCAGAGATATTCATTTATCAGAATCAAATGTAATTGTAACAGCCCTAGGAGATTTTTGATGTGGGTGGTTACTGTCATCAATGCTTATTCAAGAGAACATAATATTATCATGTTTGAATTTAACACAGAAAGGGAGGCAAGAGAAACTTTCGTGAAATTACAAAACCATAAAATTTTTTCTGAAATTATCTGTTGTTATAATCCAGCTTCTACTCTAGCTGTTAACTGAGTTCTTTTGGGTTTAGGAAATCTACTTAAAAAAGATAGTAAAGAAGGCTAAGC
>DATMFU010000114.1:0-2576 GCA_035556015.1 Niallia sp.
AAATTTTTCAAATTTTAAATTTTTTTTGTCTTTGAAATATTAGCCTATGTTACCAGACTTTTTTCCGATATTGTATATTTTGTTTCTTTAATCGAGTCCTCGGACTATATTATATTATTTATATAAAGATTTTTTAGATATAAATTATAATGATAGGGAAAGAAATCACAGAAGCCTCAGTACTTGATAAAGATGTTACCACAGCCACGGACCTAATAAAAACGTTTCTACAACTGAAGAAATTAAAGAGGAAAAGAGCCTTCCTTAGAATTAAGCCCAAAAGAGCAAAAAAGGATATATACAAAAACTTATTACTATCAATAACAGAAGAAGACACGTTAAAAGAAACGTTAAATGCCTACTGGAATAACTTCTGGCAAGAAATAGAAGCTATAAGATATTCACCATTATCAAAAGAAGCATTTAACACGCTAAAATCTATATGCAAGTATCATTTATTTGAAAAAAGAGACGGAAGTATAGTTAATCAGGTGCTAGGAGAAAATGGAGAAATAATAACAGACCCAATAAAAGTCTCATCAACTCTTATCGAAGTCCTAAAAGAGATATGATTATCAGATCAATTCACTCAATACACAGGAAACTTTCCATTCCCTGACCTGCCCCCACTCGAAGAAAATCAAGTCAAAAAACTACTGTCTAAATTATCAACAGGAAAGGCAATTAGCTTTGATTTATTCTCAGATATGATTCTTAAGAATAAGGATACATTGAACAAACTTTCCAAAATTCTGCAAGACCTCTGGTCAAAAGAATTAAATAAGATAGACAATCTAAATGAATTATTTAAAGCAAGGTTAATAGCCCTCAATAAAGTACATCCCAACACGCCAAAGCCAAATGAATTTAGACCTATCATAATCCTCTCATTAATAGTAAAAATAATGGAATGCAGATGGCTACCTAAACTGCAAGAATATGTAATCACTAAATTATGCCCGGCTCAAACTGGCTTTGTACCAGGTCAAGGAGTATTTACAAACATATTTAGAACATGCAAAAGAATCAAACAAAGAACTGACAATAATCAAAGCTTATTCGGACTT
Source organism: Niallia sp. (assembly GCA_035556015.1). Taxonomy (GTDB): domain Bacteria; phylum Bacillota; class Bacilli; order Bacillales; family Cytobacillaceae; genus Niallia. Next base: position 1,068 of record DATMFU010000114.1, read on the forward strand.
TTTATTGACTTTAAAAGCGCTTATAATTATACAAGACACGATCTCTTATTTGAACGTCTGGAAAAGATCCTAGACAAAGATGAAATTAATTTTCAAAAAGCAATTTATGACAGACTAATCATACAATCAGAAAAAGCAATGTTTAAACCCAATCTCGGAGTAGCACAAGGTAGTGTAATTTCACCCTCTCTATTTGATATTTACACAGAACCATTACTTACTGAATTAAATACAATAGTTCCCCTGGAAGATATCCTAGCTTATGCAGATGATATACTAATACTTTGCGAGGATATACCCACACTAAACAAATGTATCGATATTATTGAAAGATGGTCCACGGAAAATAATCTAAAAATCAACAAGAAAAAATCTGCAATCATGGAATTTATCAACAGAAGAAGTAAAAAAACTTCTTTCAAAATCGGAGACTCTCACAGAGACTACCCCATTGTAGGCGAATATAAATATCTGGGAACTTGGTTGAGTCATAAACTAGATCTAGAACCGCAAATTCAATTTATAAACAAAAAGGTCAACTTTATGAAACACAAACTCAGCCCATGTCTTTATAATGCCACCCTAGAACTAAGAAAAAATCTGTGGCAAGTATTTGTACTTCCCCTATTTGAATTTACAATTCCCATATATTACTATGAAAAATCAATCACTAAAAAGCAACGCCTTGAATCTATAATCAGAAAATCCTTCAAAAGTTTCACAGGACTAGGAAAAACAGTAGAAACAAAACTCATTGAAGACTTAATGGGGTATAATATTCAAAGGAGAAGTCAACACATAAAATATATATCAGAAAAAAAATGGGAATCGAGATTAAAGGGGGAAAACTATAACCCAACTAAGGACCCAAATAAACATTTAGCAGTCCCTCCTAAGAATACTAATCAATGCAAGTATCTCTCCAAAACAATGATTAAATACATTAATATACAAACAGCGTTATGTCCCAAATGCAAAGAACAAAACTTACTAAGAAGATGCACTCAAGACCACCTAGAGACCAACCATCGGATTAAGATTGATTCCGTATCCCAAATACTTAAATATCTCGAAAAGAACTCTAAAAAAGAGACTCTTGACGGCAAAAACCGAAAAGCATTTAAACTCAAAACACGAGGAGAGATGATTCAAACCTCCAACGAAATAATTGATTCTAACTACAAGAAGATTAAACAATTCTTCTCTATGTAAATAAATAGCTATGAAACAAAAACAAAAACAAAAAAAAAACAAAATACTTTAATTTATGTATCTTATGTATGTATGTATATATAGATAGAATCAATTATAAATCTGATGGGAAGTCCCTTATATAGCACTTATTACTCCCTGTATGTTCACATTATAAATTGAAGAGTAAACCGTCATACATTCCTTAAACTCTATATAATCTATAAAATCTATACACCCCTTATTGCATCCATATGAATTGCAGAGTATGAAGACTCGATTTAAAAAAATAAAATAAAACATAACTCAAGAATAAAG
>DATMFU010000115.1:0-15065 GCA_035556015.1 Niallia sp.
TTAAATAAGGAAACAAAGCCAAGATACATTATATTAGTAAGCGATATAGTTTAACGTTTTGCCCCATACAAAGTATCGCTTTTCCAATGGATTGGCTTTGTATGAGTTTTGTTAGTATCAGACAATCGTTTTAGATTCTCCAATTGATATACACCTCCTGAAAATTAGCATTCAATTTAACAATAAAGCGTATAGAGCCCCTATATTCTAACATCTATAGATGATCTTAGGAAGGAATATATTGGAGAAGACTAATGCTGGAACACTTATGATGTTGCAAAGAATGCGCTAGTTAGAGTAAAATTAGGTGCCTGAAGCTTAAACTAACAGATGTGATTATGTAGAAAATAAGGAGTTATATAATGGAAATAAAAGATATGTTCATTCGATTAAGATATGCGTTAGAAATAAAAAATAAAGAAATGGTAGAGATTTTTAAACTTGGTGGAGTAGAGGTATCAGTGCCAGATGTAATTGAGATATTGTCAAAGTCAGAAGAGGATGAAGAAGAAACGGAAAAGCCATCAAAATGTACTACTAGTAATTTCGATGCTTTTTTAAACGGTCTGATTGTGTACAAAAGAGGGGTACAGGAACCGAAACCAGGAATGCCTGTTCAAGCGGAGAAGCCGTTCAAAAGATCAAGTGAGCACATAAATAATCTTCTTTTAAAGAGAGTAAAAATTGCACTTTCATTAACGACGGAAGATATGCTAGATATATTTGAGGATGCTGGAATTACTGTAACAAAAGGAGAGTTAGGTGCACTATTGCGAAAAGAGGGACACAAAAATTATAAGGAATGTGGAGATAAATTCGCAAGAAACTTCTTAAAGGGCCTCGCTATTCGTTACAGAGGATAAGTGCATAGAACATAGGGTGATGAAATGATACACACTTACTCAGGTTCGACCATTAGATTTGAGATAAAGTATAAAAATCGAACCACCATAGGTATTTCCATGAATAGCTATGGAGAAATTGAAGTCCAAGCTCCGAAAAAGACAGCTGATGAAAGAGTATATCAGGCATTAGAAGAAAGCTGGGAGCTTATTCAACAAAAATTAAATGAAATAAAGGATAGGTGGAATGGTCCTAAAGAAAAGGTGTATGAAAATGAAGAGCGTTTTCTATATTTAGGTAATACCTATCCTATAATAATTCTCCAAGATACACATTTAACGCAAGATTATGTTTTATTGAAGGAAGACAAACTTCATGTATATGTGAAACAACTGGATGATGACCAAATAAAGCAAGCACTGAAACGATTTTATTATCAACAGTGTAAGTTATTAGTGAAGAAAAGTATCTCCAACTATCAACCCAACTTTAAAACAAAACCTCGTTCTGTGCGTATCTCAGATAGTAAAACAACATGGGGAACCTGTGATTCAAACTTACAATTAACTTTCAATTGGAGGCTAGCAATGGCGCCACTTGAGGTAATAGACTATGTAGTCGTCCATGAAATGTGTCATATGGTCCACTTGAATCATGATCGTTCCTTCTGGCGTCTTGTTGGGAGTATGATGCCTGACTATGAAGAGAAAGAAAACTGGCTGGCATATTCGAACTGGAAAATGACTGTTTAGGAGCTATAGCTATATTATAGAATTTTAATAGAAAAAAGGGGGAAGATAGTAACAAAATAGTTTCAAGGAGGAATATGATGCCTGAATATGTTGAGGTTATAATACGATCAATATGTACATTTGGGCTTCTTTTAATTGGAGCAAAACTACTTGGGAAACAAGCCATATCAAAAATGACAATATTTGATTTTGTTGCGACCATAACAATGGGAGCTGTAGCTGCACAGATAGCTTTTAATACGCATATTAAGCTTCATCTATTAATAATAGCATTTTGTGTGCTTGTTGCTGTCGTATTTTTAGTTTCCCTTATTTCATTGAAAAACCAAAAAGCTAGAAAATTTTTTGCTGGTGATCCTACAATTGTCATTCAAAATGGGAAGATACTTGAGCATAATATGAAGAAGATGCGGTATACGTTGGATTATTTGAATCAGCAATTAAGAGAAAAAGATGCCTTTCATATTGAAGAAGTACTTTATGCCATTGTAGAAGTAAATGGATCTCTAACTCTGCTGAAAAAACCACAATTTCGAAGTGTCGTGAAGCAGGATTTATCCATTCAGACAAATGAAGAGCTAAAGCTACCGATAGAACTCATAATGGATGGTATAGTAATGGAGAGAAACCTAAAAGAAAATAATCTTTCTCAAAATTGGTTGCAAGAGGAATTAAATAAAAGGAATTTGCAAATAGATGAAGTCGTTTATGCAGTTCAGGCAGCAAATGGGAACATTTACATGGATACATATAAAGATAATATTACTTCACCAATTGATATAGAGTAAGGAGAAACAATCTTTTTATACATATTTTTAATTACTTATACAAAAGGAGTTCGGTATTGGATACCGAACTCCTTTTGTGAAATATATAAGAAACTTTTAAGGATTGGAAAAGAAAATAATCATTTTATTACTCTGCTAAGATTCAAATTAAGCAGGTATAAAATATTATGAATATGGAAGAAAAAACAGTAAAGTGGAACTACAAAAAAGGAAGTGAGTAAAATGCTCACTTCCTTTCTGTCTCTTATTTCAATGCTTTGCTAACTTTTAATTTCTTTCCTTTAATCGTTGCATTCTCCAATGCTTGTATGACTAATGAACCTTTTCCATTAAGAATATCCACATAGGACATATTGTCATGGATGGTAATAATACCAATATCCTCTGCTGTGACTCCTGGAATCTTAGCGATTGTTCCAACAAAATCGACAGCACGAATCTTCTTCTTTTTACCGCCGTTGAAATGAAGTTTCAGGATATCTTGATTTATTCGAGCTGTTTTATTATTTCGTACTACTCTACGGCCGCTAATTTTTTCTTCAAAAGCAGTTTTTCCTTTAGCTACTTCCAGATTAGTCGGAGCTTCTATAACTGGTAACTCAAAACCAATGTATCTTTCAATGGCTTTTACGTATTTTTCTTCGTAAGGTGTTGCGAATGTAATGGCTTTTCCTTTATTCCCAGCACGGCCAGTTCTACCTGTTCGATGGACATAGCTTTCTTTTTCCATTGGAACATCATAATTAATGACTAATGTGACATTATCAATATCAATGCCTCGGGCAGCTACGTCTGTTGCGATAAGATAACGGAAATTACCCATCTTAAATCCATCCATAACAGCAAATCGATCTTCTTGTTCTAATCCTCCATGGATTTTCTCACAAGAATAACCAGAGTTTTCCAATTCAGCAAAAACAGTATCTACATGCTCTTTCGTATTGCAAAAAACGATGCAACTATCTGGGTTTTCAACCACTGTTACTGCTTTTAGCAAGGGGATTTTTGCTTCTTTCTTACTTTCTATCAGAGAATGTTCAATTGTACTAGTGGTTACTTCTAAAGAAGCAATTTCAATATGAGTTGGATTAACCATATATTTATGACAAAGACTTTCCACATCCTTTGGTAAGGTAGCAGAAAATACCATCGTTACTCTGTCTGATGGAAGCTTTTCTATAATGTCTTCTACTTCGTCAATAAACCCCATATTTAGCATTTCATCTGTTTCATCAATGATAAGATACTTTACTTGATCTAACACCAATGTGCCTCTTTCGATATGGTCCATCATACGTCCTGGTGTTCCTACAACTACATGTGTTTTTTGCTTCAATTCTTCTTTTTGTTTCGAAAATGGTTCTTTACCATATACCGCCATGGCTTTGATTCTTTTAAATCTACCGATATTTGTTATATCCTCACGAACTTGGGCAGCAAGTTCGCGGGTCGGTGTTAAAATTAATGCTTGTGGGTTTTTTTCCTCCCATTTAACCATTTCACAAATAGGTATACCAAAAGAAGCAGTCTTACCACTTCCTGTTTGAGATTTTACAACAAGATCTTGATTATTTAATGCTAAAGGTATTACTTGTTTCTGAACTTCAGTCGGTGTTTCGTATTTTAATACAGTAAGGGCTCGTTTTATTTCAGCGCTTAATTGGTAGTCCTCGAAACTAGTTTGATTCATCTAATAACCTCATTTTTTCTGTAGTTTGGTTAATATATATAATTCTCTCAAGGGAGATGTGATATACAAAAATTCCATAACGCTTATTATACGTGAATTGCAGAGAAAAGGCGCTAAATAATAAATAATAAAAGAATATTAAATTCTACTTGTCTCCAGCTATTAAGGTGTTCTAGTTTTTTCTTATAATTAAGATGTATCAATTAATAGGAGGGAATCTAATATAACTACCTTAAAAGATACTAAAAGTTTAAGAATTACTCCATTTGAAAAGACTTTTATATGCTCATTTTTGAAGTGAGCGTTCAATGAGTGTTCATGAATTCGTCATATTCAAAGTCTTGATTATTCCAAAAAATAGATATAATGAAAATATAAAAGATACATCATTAATACATGTTTAGGAACAACAAGCAAAATGTAGCGAGATGTAGCCTTTAAATGGATATAAGCCTTACTTATAAGTATTCGATGTTTGCTTAGATTATCATGTGATTTATTTCACATTACTACGTTTTTCTATTCTTGGAGGGGAAGAAATGAAAAAGAAACTAGTTATGATTGGAAACGGTATGGCAGGTGTTCGTACCATTGAAGAGATACTAAAGAGGAATGATGAGCTTTTCGATATAACGATTATTGGAGATGAACCTTATCCGAATTATAATCGCATCATGTTATCCAATGTATTACAAGGAAAAACAACAATTAATGATATTAATATAAATGATTGGGATTGGTATAAAGAACATCATATTCATCTGTTAACTGGAGAAAAAGTAGTGAAAATCGATAAAGAAAAGAAAGAAATATTAACAGATAAAGACCAAGTAATAGAGTATGATGAGCTTATTATTGCAACTGGCTCTAGTGCATTTATTTTACCGGTACCGGGAAGTGACTTAGAAGGAGTTATTGGTTTCAGAACGATTGAAGACACAGAAAAAATGATGGAGACCGCAAAAAAATATAAAAAGGCAGTTGTCATTGGAGGAGGCTTATTAGGTCTAGAAGCGGCAAGAGGGTTAATTGACCGTGGAATGGATGTACACGTCGTTCATTTACTACCAACTTTAATGGAACAACAATTAGATGCTGCTGCAGCAAATCTATTGAAAAAAGATTTAGAAGCACAAGGCATGAAGTTTTTAATGGAAAAACAAACAGCAGAAATATTTGGAGAAGACCGTGTTCAAGGTATAAAGTTTACGGATGGTACTTCTATTGAATGTGATCTAGTTGTAATGGCAGTAGGAATTCGTCCGAATGTTGCAATTGCTCGTGAGGCAGGATTAGAGGTAAACCGTGCTATTATCGTAAATAATCATATGGTCACTTCTGATTCATCTATTTATGCGGTAGGGGAATGTGCAGAACATAATGGAATTGCTTACGGACTTGTTGCACCACTATATGAACAAGGAATTGCTCTTGCTGACCATATTACAGGGCGAGAAGGAAAAGGCTACCAAGGAAGTATTCTTTCTACTCAATTAAAGGTCGCAGGTTGTGATCTATTCTCAGGTGGGAAAATCCATGAGGATGAAGATACACAAGCCATTATTGTGCATGACCAATTTGCAAAATTATATAAGAAGATTTTAGTAACAGATAACAAGATTGTTGGGATTGTCTTGTATGGAGACGCCTCTGATGGAAATCGTTTGTTTAATATGTTGAAAAAAGGAGCAGATATAAGTGAATATACTAGCTCTTCCGTATTAAGTAAGAGTGGTCAAGATTCTGAAGAAGATTTAGTGGCAAGCATGAGTGCAGAAGATACGGTCTGTGGTTGTAATGGGGTAACAAAGGGAACAATTGTGCATTCCATTTTAGAACAAGGGTTTACTACTTTTGAAGAGGTAAAAGGATGCACGAAAGCTGGTGGATCTTGTGGGAAATGTAAACCAATGGTAGAGAGTATTTTAGCACATACTCTTGGAGATAGTTTTGATGCATCTCTTCAAAAAACAGGAATGTGCAGCTGTACAACACTGACACGTGATGAAGTGGTAGCACAAATTAAGGAATTGCAATTAAAGTCACCAAAAGAAGTTCGCATGGTGCTTGGATTTGAAAGTGCGGAAGGCTGTTCTAAATGTCGCCCAGCATTAAATTACTATATGCGCATGTTGTTCCCAGAGGAATATGAAGATGATAAAGCATCAAGATTCGTGAATGAGAAAATGGAAGGAAATATTCAAAAAGACGGTACTTTCTCCGTTATACCTCGTATGTATGGTGGAACAACTACTGCAGATGATTTAATAAAAATGGGAGAAATAGCAAAAAAGTACAACGTTCCATTAGTTAAAGTTACAGGGGCAAGTCGTATTGGATTATATGGAGTAAAAAAAGAGGATGTTCCGAGTGTATGGGAAGAGTTAGGAATGCGTTCTGGTTATGCCTACTCTAAATCTCTTCGCAATGTGAAATCTTGTGTTGGAGCTAGATTTTGCCGCTTTGGAACGAAAGATTCTCTTGGCCTAGGTATTCAGTTAGAACAAGAAATAGAAATGGTTGATACCCCACATAAAATGAAAATGGGTGTCACTGGATGTCCAAGAAATTGTGCAGAAGTACTAACAAAAGATTTCGGTGTTGTTTGTGTAGAAAATGGCTATCAGCTTTATTTCGGTGGAAATGGCGGGACAGAAGTTCGTGAATGTGATAGCTTAACAACAGTGAAAACAGAAGAAGAAGTAATAAAGTATGCGAAGGCATATGTACAATATTATCGGGAAAATGCCAATTATGGAGAAAGAACAGCTCCATGGGTAGAACGCATGGGTGTAGATACAGTAAAAGATACACTATTAAATGAAGAAAATGTGGAACAATTAGTGAACCGCTTTGAAAAAGCAAAAAATACTTACCAAGAAGCTTGGTCTTCTGTGTTGAACAATCCAGCAAAAAGAGATATGTATGAAGTAATAAGAGGATGATGGAGGAGATAAAAAATGACTGTAACGAAAGAATGGACACAAATTATGAAACTATCAGACCTACCTAAGCAAATTGGGAAAGAAGTTCATGTAAATGGAAAATCTATTGCATTATTTCATCTATCCAACGGAGAAGTAAAAGCAATAGCAAATAATTGCCCACATAATAATGGTCCTTTAGCAGAAGGAATTGTTTCAGGAGAATATGTTTTCTGTCCACTCCATGACTGGAAAATTTCTTTAACAACAGGAGAAGTTCAAAAACCAGATAATGGTTGTGTAGAAGTATATGAAACAGAAATAAAAGATGATCATATTTATTTGATGGTGTAAATGATGGATACAAACAAGGGGTATGTAGCATTTGTTGGAGCAGGGCCTGGAGATATTGGATTAATCACGGATAAGGGGATAGAGTGTTTAAAGAAAGCTGATGTCGTATTATACGATCGTCTGGCTAATCCACGGTTATTGCGTTATACAAAGAATGACTGTTCTTTTATATACTGTGGAAAGCTACCAAACAATCATATTATGCGGCAAGAAAAAATTAATGCAACATTGGTGGAAGAAGCTTTAAAGGGAAAATATGTTGTCCGTTTAAAAGGTGGAGATCCTTCTGTTTTTGGTAGAGTAGGAGAAGAAGCAGAAGCAATTTCTACCTATAATATACCATTTGAAATAGTACCTGGAATAACATCTAGTATTGCAGCAAGTATTTATGCAGGTATTCCGGTCACTCATCGTGATTATAGTACGAGCTTTACACTTAGAACAGGTCACGCCTGTAATAAGAATGAGAAGGCAGTTTGTGAACCTCAACAGGAAGCAATAGGAGATACAATTGCCTACTATATGGGTGTGAAAGGATTACCAGGAATTTGTACAAATTTATTAGCGCAAGGAAAATCAGGTGACACAAAAGTAGCTGTTATTGAGTGGGGAACTTTAGGAAAGCAACGAGTAGTAGAAGGTACATTAGAAACTATTATTGATCTAGTGAAAAAAGCTAATATAGAAAATCCAGCATTGACCATTGTTGGAGACGTAGTTCAATTACGATCATCCATTGCTTGGTTTGAGAAAAAAAGATTCTATCAGCGGAAACTATTAATTGCAAAAAGCTCATCAGAGGAAAGCATGTTAGAGAAATATTTTACTGAAAATGGTGCAGAAGCTTATGCTTTTCCTAGTTTAAAGATGGTCCCTCATGTTTTCACAAAAGAGGAATTACAATTAATTATGAATACAGATAGATTGATTTTTGCTTCTACGGAAGGGGTAGAAATAGTATTTTCTCAGTTGTTTGCCGCTGGATATGATGTGCGTGACTTTCCAAGAAAGATGGAGCATATGTCCAATAAAACAAAAAAAGAGCTAGAAAAAAGAGGAATAAAGAGTATAAAGGCGGTCTATGACAAACGAAGTGCTATTCTCATTGGTAGTGGTAGAGAGATACAGGCAAATCTACTTTCAGATAACCTCCTCGTATTATCAAGTCATACGGTCCAAGTTGATGAACGTTTTCATGAAGTGAATGAACGATTACTAACAGAAAGCCAATGGGAAACGGTTTTATTTCCTAATAAACGATCTGTTGATTTATTTTTACAAGAATGGAATACCTTTAGTATGAGAAATCCGAAGGAACTAAAAATTGCCGCAATCGGTTCATCTGTAACGGACTATGCTTTAAAGCAAGGCTTTAATGAGGTAGATGAGAAAATCCAACAAGTTATAGATGGGGAAGAATGGAAGGTTGATTACTAATGGACGCAGTTGTATACATTGGACATGGAAGCCGGATGGTAGAAGGAACAAGACACTTTATGGAGTTTATGGAAAAAGTGAAAAAGGAAATAAATATACCAATTCAAGAGATTGCTTTTTTAGAGCTAACTTCTCCATCTATTCATGAAACGATGGAAAATGTAATAGCAACTGGAGCTAGAGATATTCTCGTGGTTCCGGTTCTATTATTTGCTGCTGCCCATTTTAAACGAGATATTCCAGACGAACTAGCAATAATCAAAGAACGACATCCAGAAGTACTTTTTCATCTTACTAGACCGCTTGATTTACACCCGAAAATGATAGAGTTGGTAATAAAGCGAATAGGTGAAAAAAGGATTAATCAAGATGGAATTCTCCTTTTGGTTGGGAGAGGAAGTAGTGATTCAGAGCCGATTTTAAAGCTGAGAGAAATTGGTCAATATATCCATCAACAATTAAATGTACCAGTATATACATCCTTTTTAACAGCTGGTCAGCCTGAGTTTAAGAGTGAACTGAAGAAACTTCAAGAAGAGAATAATAAAATTTATGTAGTTCCTTATCTTTTGTTTACCGGAATGCTTTTAAAAAGAATGGAAAGAGAAGTTGCAACCAGCCATAAAGAGGTCATTCTTTGTAATCCATTGCGATACGATTCCTTAATGAAGGAAGTATTGTTAGAAAGAATGGCAGAGAAATTATTGGTTGGACTAACTTAATAGAAGGCTGGTGCAAAATACAGGTAGAAGGAGAAATGCATGATGAAAGATGTTATTACGGCATTCGGTAATACTGCACGTATAAAAACGAATGCTTTACAGACAAATAAATATAAATATTCAGTAGGTGCGATGCTCGCTGGTTTCTTTGTAGGGTTAGGAATCATTCTTATTTTTACAATCGGAGGAATGCTTTCTCCAACTGGGTTTGCAGGTACGAAAATCATTATGGGAGTGTCCTTTGGTATTGCCTTAAGTTTAGTGATTATGGCGGGAGCCGACTTATTTACCGGTAATAATATGATCATGACGATTGGGATGCTGGAGAAGAAAGTAACTTGGATAGATACATGGAAGGTATGGATATTTAGTTATTTCGGAAACTTTATTGGCTCCATTTTTGTTGCATTCTTATTTAGCTATTCAGGTCTAGCGGTTGGAGGAGTAGCCGATTTTGTAACAAGTAGCGCAGCAACAAAGATGAATGCCCCATTTATGGAATTGTTAATTCGAGGAATTCTTTGTAATATTCTTGTTTGTCTAGCTGTTTGGTGTTCTGTAAAATTGAAAGATGAAACAGCAAAATTAATTATGATTTTTTGGTGTCTATTTGCTTTTATTACATCTGGATTTGAACATAGCATTGCTAATATGACCTTATTGTCTATTGCCTTAATTATTCCTCATCCTGAGACCGTTTCTATCGGAGGAATGTTTGCGAATCTACTACCTGTAACTATTGGGAATATAGTAGGGGGAGCAATTTTTGTAGGAGCAGCTTATTGGTATCATATTTCAGAAAAGACACAAGCTGTTATAAAGTCATTTAAAAAGGAAGCATAATAAGTATATATGTGAATAAAATCACAAATATTAAGTTTTTAAGGAGCGAAAATATAAATTTCGCTCCTTTTTCTATGGTTTTTTATTTAGGAAATTCCATAGAAAAAAACTTACGCAAAAAAAGGCTAAATTCTACTACTTAGAGGAAAAATAAGCATTCGTAAAGAGAATCACGAAATAATGTTCTTTGCTTTTACAATGATTAACAAGAAAGGAATTGCTTTTAATCAAGTTTACAAAACTTTAACAATTAGCCTATATAAGCTTTACAATCTAACTTTATTCTAAAAATAGACAAGATAAGACATAAAAAAGTTTCTATTCTTTGGAGGTACTCTAATGTTCAACTGGAAGAATATAAAAGTAGCATTCATGATGGTATCTATCCTTGCTTTGTTATCTGCTTGTGCAAGTAATAGTAAGGATGAAAATGGAGCTTCTAAAAACAGCAAGCAAACAATCGCTATTTCAGGATCTACTTCCGTAGGACCACTTGCAGAGAAATTAGCGGCAAAATATAAAGAACATGCTAATACGAAAATTGAAATAAATCAGATTGGATCTTCAGCAGGTATTACTAATGCAATGAATGGAGTCTCAGAGATAGGAATGTCTTCTCGAGATTTAAAGGAAGAGGAAAAAACGAGTAATTTAAAAGAAGTAATTATAGCCTATGATGGGATTGTTGTCGTAACTCATCCTAGTAATAAAGTGAAAAATCTTTCGTTAGAACAAGTAAAAAGAATTTTTACTGGTGAAGTTACCAACTGGAAGGAAGTAGGCGGTGAGGATATGGAAATTGTCGTCGTATCGAGGGAAGATGGTTCAGGATCTCGAGATGCTTTTCAAGAGATTGTTGGCTATGGGTCAGGTGAATTAATAAAAAATGCCATTATTGCTAGTGGAAATGGAAATATAAAGACAACTGTTGCTAACAATAAACATGCAGTAGGATTTATATCCTTTGAATATATAGATGATACTATTTCGACGATGAATATCGATGGGATTGAGGCAACTGCTGAAAATGTTTTAGAGCAGAAATATCGTTTATCACGACCATTCTTGTTTGTTTATAAGGAGAATAATTTATCTGGAGCTGGTCAAAAATTCATTGATTTTATTTTGAGTGATGAAGGACAAAAAGTAGCAGCAGAGGCTGGGGCTATTCCTATAAAATAAGCCATAGCATAAACCAATAGTAAATTGGAGGAATTAAAGTGTCTATCCAAACAACAAAAAAGCAACCACCTGTGTTGGCTAAAGCAAATAAAAGAAAATATATGCTTGAAAAGGCATCAGCAAGGATATTCTTGTTTTGTGCTCTCCTTTCTGTTATTACCTTGTTATTAATTGTTGGATTCGTCTTTTATAAAGGTGCCCATCCATTTATAGCGGAAGGATATAGCTTTATGGATTTTATCTTAGGATCCGATTGGGTGCCAACGGAAGATAAATTTGGAATACTACCAATGATTGTTGCCTCCATTATTGCGACTTTTGGAGCTCTAATTATTGGAGTACCAATAGGTTTGTTTACAGCTGTTTTTCTAGCTGAAATTGCTTCTAAAAAAGTGGCGAAAATTGTTTCTCCGGCTATTCAATTACTAGCAGGTATTCCATCTGTGTTATATGGTGTTTTTGGTTTGGCAATTATTGTTCCTTTTTTACAAAACACATTTGGATTAATAAAAGGTCAAAGTTTACTAGCAGTGATTTTGGTATTAGCTATTATGATGCTACCGACTATTGTAACAGTAGCAGAAACAGCGATACGAGCGGTTCCACATACGTATCGAGAAGGATCACTTGCACTCGGTGTGTCGGAAATTGGTACTATTTTTAAAGTAGTCATACCTGCAGCTAAATCAGGTATTATGACAGCAATTGTATTAGGATTAGGTCGGGCAATTGGGGAGACGATGGCTGTAATCTTAGTCGCAGGAAATAGTTTAATCCTTCCTACTAGCTTAACAGATAGTATCCGGCCACTAACAACCAATATAGCATTGGAAATGGGTTATGCTGCTGGAACTCATCAGGAAATGCTTTTTGCAACAGGAATTGTATTATTTGCGTTTATATTAATTTTGAATTTTGTATTAGCGAAAATCGGTTCGAAGGGTGGTAACTAAGATGAGAAGATGGAAAGATAACATATTGCGTGGACTTCTTTGGTTTTCAGCTTTTCTTTCTGTTGCCGTCCTAGTAATGATCGTAGGTTTTATTTTCTATAAAGGGATTCACTTAATAAATTTCGACTTTTTATTTGGTGATTATTCTCCTACAGGTGGAGGAGGAATTTGGCCAATGATCATGACAACGATATATACTATTGTGATTTCTTTACTGATTGCAACACCTATTGGGATTTTAGCGGCTGTTTATTTGCAAGAGTATGCAAAACAAGGTCGATTAGTTAAAGCTATTCGATTTGCAACCGAAAGTCTAACAGGAATCCCTTCTATTATCTATGGATTATTTGGAGCTGTATTTTTTGTTGCAACCTTAAAGCTAGGGATGTCTATACTGGCTGCTTCCTTGACGTTAACCATTATTGTGTTACCAGTCATTATTCGTACAACGGAGGAATCATTAAAGACTGTTCCTGCAACCTACCGAGAAGGATCCTTAGCACTTGGAACAACAAGATTGCAAACACTATATAAAGTCATTTTACCTAGTGCAATGCCTGGCATATTATCTGGGATTATTCTATCCATCGGACGCATCGTTGGGGAATCGGCTGCAATTTTTCTAACAGCAGGAACGGTTGCTGCAATGCCAGATAGTTTACTCTCTTCTGCAAGAACATTAACGGTTCATGCCTATTTAGTGACACAAGAATCTGGTGATATTGAACTGGCTGCAGCAGTAGGAATTGTTCTAATCGTCATTATTCTGGTTATTAATCTTGTTGCAACATTCATATCGAAGAAATTGAACAAAGCAAACTATTAAGGGGTGTGTATGGTTATGACTACAATTTCAGTTAAGGGAATAAATGAGAGCAAGATGAAAGGTAATCAGTCGAAAGCCATTTCAAAGATTAGTGAAGACATACAAGTTCCATCTAAAATAATGGTGAAAGATTTGGATTTATTTTATGGAGAAAAACAGGCTCTATATGGAGTTTCTCTTCAAATTCAAGAAAAGAAAGTTACTGCATTAATTGGTCCTTCTGGTTGTGGAAAGTCAACATTTTTACGAACATTAAATCGTATGAATGATTTGATTGATGGGGTAAAAATTACAGGGGATATTGTCATTGATGGAGAAAATATTTATGCATCCAATGATGTGATTAAGCTCCGTACGAAAGTGGGAATGGTATTTCAAAAGCCAAATTTATTTCCAATGAGCATTTATGACAATGTAGCATATGGTCCAAGGATGCAAGGTATTAAGAATAAAAAAGAATTAAATAAGATTGTAGAAGAAAGTCTTCGTGGTGCAGCTATATGGGATGAAGTAAAAGATCGTCTAAAAACCTCTGCACTTGGTCTATCTGGTGGTCAGCAACAGCGTGTATGTATAGCCCGTGCAATTGCTATGAAACCAGATGTTATTCTAATGGATGAACCTACTTCTGCACTTGATCCCATATCTACATTGAAAGTAGAAGAATTAATAACAAAAATGAAGGAAGACTATACGATTGTCATTGTTACACATAATATGCAACAAGCTGCACGAATTTCTGATAAAACGGCCTTCTTCTTAAACGGTGAAATTGTGGAATATGATAATACAAATAAAATTTTTTCTACACCAGAGGACCAGAGAACAGAAGATTATGTAACTGGTCGATTTGGATAATAGGAGGAACATGATGGTCATTCGCGAGAATTTCGAAAAAAAGCTAGAAGAATTGAAGAGCAAGATTATAGAGATGGAAGAGCTTACTATCACATCTTTAAAAAGAGCCTTTGAGGCTTTAAAGCTTCAAGATATGGAACTCGCTTTAAGAGTAATAGAAGAAGATAATGAAGTGGATAATCTAGAATTAGAAATAAATCAATTTGCTATTTGGCTAATGGCGAAAGAGCAGCCTGTTGCAATTGATTTGCGAGTGATTATAGGCGCTCTTAAAATTTCATCTGAAATAGAACGAATTGCAGACTTTGGAGTGAATATTGCAAAAGCAGCAATAAAAATTGGCAAGGAAGACACGTTGTTAAATATTACAGAACTAGAGGAAATGAAAGAAATATCTGTTCAAATGCACCGAAAAGCAATACAGTCTTTTACTGAAGGTAACCTTTTACTAGCAAAAGAAGTAAGTGCTTTAGAAGATAAGGTTGATGATTATTATGCATCTACTTATAAGAAGTTAACAGCTTATTTAAGTGAGCATCCAGAGAATACAAATCAGCTCGTTCAATTATTATTGGTAAATCGTTATCTAGAAAGAACGGCTGATCACATCACAAATATAGCAGAAAATACAGCTTACTTAATTAAAGGAAAGATGTATGATTTTAATTCTTAAAAGAATCTAGATAGAGTATAAGTGTTTTTCTATTGGTAAGTCTATTATATTGGAAAAAAGATGAGGTAACTAATTTAATCTAGAATAGTTACCTTTTTATATTTATTACTAAAAAAGGAAAAAATTGCAAGTGGTATATTGTCTCCAATATAATAAAAACGGTTACGAAAAAGAGTAGCCTAAATGTTAGTATGATTTAAACCAGTAAATGGAACACTTG
>DATMFU010000116.1:0-14710 GCA_035556015.1 Niallia sp.
CTAGCAATTCCCTCTAAAACTGCTTGTTTTCCTTCAGCAGCTTCATCTTCCAGTGCTCTGGCAACACTTTTATATCCAACATCTTCTCTAGCCTTAGTTTGATCAATTGTTAATTTTGAGGGTCTTCTTTCAATCGTCATTTTAGCTTTTGGCTGCTCTATTTCTAAATCTGCTGGTTTTTGTTCTATTTCCAATCCACCTCTTTGTATTTGAATTTCAATTTTTGCAGAAGTTGATTGTAATCTGATTTGTGGAAACATTTTCCTTTTCCCATCCTTTAATTGTACTTTAGAAAAAAAGAGCCAAACCAATTTTATAGGCTTGCCTCTCTCTATGTCTTACTAATTTATCTCAAGAAATCAATCAATGACGTTTGTATCAATCTAGCACCTACACTAAGTGCAGCATTATGGACACTTTCTTGAACAGATAACTGAGTGATTGCTACTTCCATATCCACATCTTCATTATCGGATAATACTTTATTTGCCATCACTTCTTGAGAGTCAATTCTTGATTCCACCATTTCTAAACGGTTCGATCTAGCACCTAATTCTGCTCTTTCTGAGTTCATTGAATTAATCACATTATCTAATCGCACTAATAACTCATCCAAGCCTTCTGTATCATTATTTGCCATTTTATCTTCAATGTCTTGTAAAACATTAAATGTTTCTTGATTAAAAGTACTTGGATTGATATTTGCTTTCATCGTAATACCTTGTGAAACCTCAACTGAATAATTGTTAATTGCAGGATCAGTAACATTTCCAGCAACTTGTGGTGGTGACCCCGCAGTTACTAACGCATTCGATACATCTGAACCGTGGAAAATATATTTTCCATTTACCTGTGTATTTGCCACATTTACAATATCTTCTTTTATTTGAGCAATTTCTTTCGAAATTGCTGCTCTTTCATCGATACTGTTCGTATCATTTTTCCCTTGTAATAATAGCTCACGAACACGGTCAAGACCACTAGTAGCCTGCTCAATCCCTGCTTCTGAATTGTCCATCCATAAATGCAACTCAGAAAGATTTCGCTTGTATTGTTCTACTTGATTTAAGTTTGAACGATAGTACATTCCTTTCATTGCTACAACTGGATCTTCCGAAGGCTTTGTGATTTTTTTTCCAGATGCTACTTGGTTATTTAATGTTGCTAATTTATTATAGCTATTACTAATATTACGAAGTGAATTTGCTGAAACCATCGACTGTGTTACACGCATTACTTAATCACCTATCTTCCTCCGACACCCATGCCGTTAATAATTGTATCTAACATCTCATCTGTAATAGAAATCATTCTTGCTGCTGCGTTATATGCTTGTTGATATTGAATCATATTCGTCATTTCTTCATCTAAAGAAACGGAACTTGTACTCATTCTTTTATTGTCAACCGTTTGTTGTAATGTACTAGAATTAGCATGCATTTTCGTTGCTTCTTGTGCACTTACAGCCATACTTCCAATAACTCCCTCAAAGTAATTACGGAAATTAGACTGCTCTGAATTATTACCATAGTCATAATTATTATTAATAATGGCAGATAATTTGCTAACATAAGAAGAATCTCCTAGTGTTGCAATAGTTGGATCAGAATTCACGATATTATCTAGACTACTCTTAATATCTTCTGAAATCGTTATTCTACTAGCATAACCTTTTCGCACTGTAATGCTGCCATCTGAACTTTGTGAATCAGCAAAAAATGAAATAGCTTGATTGCCATTCTTCAATTCATTTGGGCTCATTCCTTCTTCGTGCACTTTATTAAACTCTGTTGCAAAGGTAAAAGCAAGATTATCTAGTTCTGCTAACATATCATCAAAAATTCCAGATACTTCGCCATTTGTATTTACATAACCATAAGATTCTACTACACTCTTTAATTTTCCAGTAGATTCAAAGTTATTAATATCAATTGTTGTATTTCCAATAGAAATAGATTGAATCGCCGTATTGTCTCCATTGCTATTCAATTTCAACTCATTGTACTCATTTTTATCTACTAAATTTCCTAATACATTGCCATTATCATCAACTAATGAAACAACTGCCTTTCCTTCTGCTTGCGCTAACGCATTACCACCAGATGGTTCATAAGTTACTTTAATTTTTGCATATTTAGAAAGTTCATCTAATATTGTGTCTCTTTGATCATATAAATCATTTGGTAAATAGCCATTTGGTTCAATGCTACCAATTTGTTTATTCACTTGCGTTAACTGTGATAATAATGTGTTAACCGCTTTTTCTGTAACGCCTATTTCATTTTGCGCATCAATTTTTTGTGAAGATACTGTATTGTATAAGTAATTAAATGTTTCACCCACAGACATTCCACGCTGACGTACAACGGCTCTTGCACCTGAGTTTGTTGGGTCAACAGCTAAATCTTGTAGCGACTCCCAAAATGAATCCATGGAAGCTGCTAAACCAGAGTCGGACGGTTCATTCATAATTGTTTCCAAATCACTTAATGCATTTGAACGATTCTCCCAATAACCAAGCTTACTTGATTCTGAACGGTATTGTGTATCTAAAAACGTTTCTCGTACACGTACAACGGATCCTGCCTCTACCCCCGTACCCATTTGCCCTGGTATCTTTGGAGCATTTGTTCCTACAGAAGGGAAACCTTCTGTTTGTTGTAAATCTACTCTTTGACGAGTATATCCAGTTGTATTGGCATTTGCGATATTATTTCCAGTTGTATATAGTGCACTTTGTTGTGCGACTAGTCCGCGCCTTGCTGTCTCTAGTCCCATAAAAGTTGAAGTCATTTTTTAATCCCCCAGTTAAGCTTTGAAATTTAATAGACTGCTTCCTTGCTTTCCTAATTGCTTCATACTTGTTTGATTCGTACCTACTTGTTTACCATAGTTGATGCTCTTCGGTGTTGGCTTTAATAGACTTAAGGAAACATTGACAAATTGCATCGATTGTTTTAACAACGCTTGATTTAATGTATTGGTTTCTTTTAAATCCATTATGATTGTCTTAAGCTGATGTGTAATTTCCGATACTTGTTTTGCATCTTCTTGGCTAAGAAATGGCATGCATTGCGAAACAGTTGGCTGTACATATTGAGGAGCAATTTGCTTTGAAATACTCATACGTGTTTCTTCTAGCTTTTGAATGCTCATAATATGCGCTTGCTCATCTTTCATAATTTGTTGAAGTGCGTCCATATCGCCAACCTTAATAATTTCTGTTTTCTGTTTTGTTACTTCATATAAACTTTGATGCAATTTCACCAGCTTATCTAATGTTTGAATTAATAACGTTGCCGACATGACAGCCCTCCTTCTTTCCTACTAAATTATTTGGAATAGAAATTTAACATACTTTTTGCAACATCTTTCGCATTTACTTCATATGTACCGCTTTGGATTTGCTTTTTCAATGATTCAATCTTTTCCATGCGTGCACTAGAAACTTGTGATCCTTGTTGTAATTCTTTTGCTGCTGCTGAAATTTCTACTTTATCCGTACCTTTTGTACTTTCCGCTTTATTCGATTGTTCTACTTTATTAATTTTTTTATATGGGTTAACGCCCTGTGTTCCATAATTATTAATTTTCATCTTATTTTCCTCGCTTTCTACTCCGCACATAAATAATTTCTATTACTAGTATCGGATGATTAGCGTTCACTTTAAACATTTCCTTCTTATTTTCTTAAAATACGTCAAAACACCTAATCCATTTTACTGAATTGAGAACTTTGTCCTATGAAAGTAGAATTATCTTCATAGGAAACGGGAGAAGATATTCTCCCCTATCTAAGTTTATGCATCGTATAGTAAGTAGTATTTCTCTTCTTTATTTCTTCATTTCTTTCTTGTTCCTTTTCTACCTGTTTTAACTCAGTCTTTAATCCTGTAAGACAAGGTGAACATAAGTTTCCTTCACGTATAATACTTCCACATTTCGCACAAGGATATCCTAAATTCGGGAATTGAGCTAATTTAATTCTACCCTTTTTAATAAATTTATATATCAACGATTTTTCTACACCAGTAGCTTCAACCACTTCATCCATTTGAGCTGTTCTATTCTGTTTTTTTCGGATATACTGATATACCTTTTCGTAATCCGCTTCTTCTTGTTTAAAACATTTAGGACAAATATCCCGAATATTATTTTTTACATATATATCTCCGCACTTTGGACAATTATCTAAATCTGGCATACAACTTCCTCCTTATTAACGGGCTATTGTTAAGGAAGTGACAGAATTTGCTCCAGCTTCCTTCAGCAATTTTGCAGCGTGACGCAACGTTGCACCTGTAGTATATATATCGTCTACAAGGAGAATATTTTGAGAGGAAATCTTGTCTTTCTCTACTAAAGAAAAAATATTTTCTGCTTCTAACCGTTGCTGCCTTGTCTTTTTCGATTGCTTTTCCCCATGCTGCCTTTTTAAGCATCTAACAAATGAAATATTGGCATAATCAAGAATAGCCTCTACTTGATTAAATCCCCTTTCATATAAACGCTCTGCACTTAAAGGTACAGGCACAACCATCTTATCTTTTGCGAAATCTTTCGGTAAAAATAATACAAAACCAGCAGCAATTCGATAATCGCCTCGATATTTAAATCGACCAATAAGCTCTTTCATATACTCATTATAGGAAAAAAGCGATTGGTTTTTTGAAAGAATACCTTGCCAATTCACATCTTTTTCCCACTTTCTGCAATCTATACAGATAGTATTTTGAGAAATACTTAAGGTTCTTCCACAAACTTCACATGTGTCGCCTTCAATAAAAGCTAACTTCGCTTTACACTCTTGGCATATATAAGCAATCGGTTCTTTTGAAAATAGATAAGTCCAATTTACTTCAGGAGTCACTGGAGATAGACAGAAAACACAATTCATCGGAGTAACCCTCTTTCTTGTGCTTCTTTATTACTGTTTAGTATTTGTTTCCTCGCTTTAACCATACTTTCTGTTTTTCCATAGTGAAAAAAGGTAATATTGCCACCTGGATAATCCGTTTTTCTTCCAACTCTGCCTGCAATTTGGACGAGAGCACTCTCGGTAAAAATTTGATTATCTGCCCCTAATACAGCTACTTCTACTTTTGGAAATGTTACACCGCGTTCTAATATGGTTGTTGTAATTAAAAGCTTTACTTTCTTTTTCCTCATTCTTTCTACCTTTACTTTTCGCTCTGGATCCTCGGCATGAACTGTCTCTAGGGATGGAATGATTGGTTGAACAAGCTCTTTCACTTTTTTCATATAAATGATTTTCGGAATAAATAACAATAAAGGCTGATCTGTTTGTGCTCGATCTTTGAGCCACTTTAGGAGGTTTGCAGGTAGTTTGTTCTTTTTCAGTCCTTTTTCCCAATTGCCACACCATTGAAATGCAGGAACAGGGAGAGGAAACCGATGGAATCTAGCAGGAATTGTTACAAAATTCACTGCTTTCCTTTTACACATATCTTGCCAGTCTTTATTTGGAGTTGCCGTTAAATAGATAAGCGTAGAGTTCTTTTTTCTTGCCTTTTGAACAGCCCTTTGCAATGTTTTATCTACCGAATAGGGGAATGCATCCATTTCATCTAAAATAACAAGGTCAAAAGCTTCGTAAAATCGAAAAAGTTGATGAGTGGTGCTGATAACAAGGGGACTATATAGATGACGATCCTCACTACCACCATATATCGGTAGCACCTTAATATCTGGAAAGACTTCTTGAAGTCTAGGAGCAAGTTCTAAAACAACATCTGTACGTGGAGTTGCAATACAAACTCGTTGATTTTCCTGCAACGCTTTTTCAATCCCTTTAAAAAGCACTTCTGTTTTTCCCGCTCCACATACTGCCCAAATGAGAAGTTCAGATTGTTGATTAATAATATCTTGCATTTTATCGGAAGCAACCTGTTGTCCGTCTGAAAGCGTCCCTTTCCATTTTAAGTGAATTTTTTCTGTTTCCTGATTTACCTCGGGACCCGTCCAAGAAATTAACGGGGTACATTCACTAATTCTCCCCATCATGATGCAATTTCGACAATAAAAACAAATTTCCCCACATCGAGCACAAGGAAAACTAGCAAACAAGGACTTATCCTCATTTCCACATCTCTTGCAAGTAAGCTTCGATGTTTTTTCAATTCCCTTTGTATACACGCAATATCCGTTTACATAATGTTCTTGAATTTCATCAATGGAAAAAGGAAGTTCATCTAGTAAAAGTTGTTTTCCCTGAAGAGTAGATTGGAGATTAGGGCTGAAGGAATAATGAGGATTTAAAGGATTTGCAGCTAGTAGATTTTCTGGAATGTCACCAATTCGATAGGAATCGGGTTTTTGTTGAAAAATAGGTACTAATTGATTATCGGTTATAGTAAAGCGCATTATTTCACCTCTAATAATGATTTGAATAGTTTTACATTAAGATGGTGGACGGTTGATTTACCAGATCCGGTTACCTTTAGGTTTAGATTTTTTAGGATGCGTGAAGATTTGTACATGGAATCAAGTTGTAAAAAATGCCTAAGCTGTCGATTAGTAATTCTTTCGCCAAATAGAAAGTAGTAATCTTTTAATGCAGGTAAAACAGCTTCCATTGTTTTATGCTGACATATCGGGCAATACCAAAGTACATGGCTTTTTTTTAAGGAATAATTGTTGCATATAACACATTTCACACCTGGTATTATGTCTTCTGTGCTTATCTGATATTTTGCCAAAATATCTGTTTCTAAAGGAGTATGCTTCTTCTTCAAAAATTTAATTAACTTTTTAATTAGGTCATGGGATAAGAAAGTTTCATCAGAGGATAAAGGTAATTTCATAATCCGTTCCGGCAGATACTCCTTATGAATTACTTTATCTTTATATTTTTTTATTTGAGAAGGAGACAATTTCAAAGCAGAATTGGTATTACTAAATACAACAAATGTGTAGATGGGGATGTTGGGAAATTGAGCATTTCTTAAGAGGGTATTCAATTGTGATTTCAACCTATTTACTTGAAGAGTGGGATCTGCAAATGCAGTAGTTTCTCCGTCTTTGACACGTATTAATTGGTGAAGAACTATATCTAAAAATATCTCACCAACAATATTTTTAACTTCTAAAATTAGAGCAAATGTAGCATGAAGAATCAAAATATCAATTTGAAAGAAATGATTTCCATCCCAAAGGCGTAAATCATGAAGAATATAATATTCGTCATTTGGAAGGAAGCTAAGTGGATAATCAACAGCCAGTTCACCGCGAAACCCTGCCATTTTCAACTGATAATCCCGATTAATAGTAGGAATACTAGGATGACCCTGTATTAATCTTGCCATTAATGTCTCTAATTGAAGTGCACGATATGGATATTCAAGTGGTTTAACAATCAATAAATCACTTCCTTTCTATCTTTAGTAATTTATTCTATCAAGAATATCTATTTCCCTTTTAGAAGTATTAAAAATATGATGAAAGTTACTTAAATTTGAACAATATAACGCTATTCATTACTTCTGAATCAATTTACTTGCGAAGTAGTATGTTTTACTTGCGAATCATGCTATTTTACTTGCGAATGGCAGCACTTTACTTGCGTTTCAGACATATTTACTTGCATTTCCACCCTGCAACCACAACACACCACACCACGCCAAACACAAAAAAAGAACCCAATTCCATAAGAATCAGGTTCTCTTCCTCATCCATCCCATACCCATTGCGCCTTCGCCTAAATGGGTACCGATTACTGCACCGAAGTATCCGATGGAAAAATCGATATTTGGGAATTCTTTTTCTAGTTCTGCTTTCCAGTCTTCTGCTTCTGTTTCTCTATTAGCATGGATAATGACTGCTTGATATGGTTCACCTTTGGTCGATTCCGCTAATAGTTCTACTATACGCTTCATTGCCTTTTTCTTCGTACGAATTTTTTCAAATGGCACTATAACTTTATTTTCAAAATGTAATAATGGTTTTACTTGCAGCAAGCTTCCAATTAAAGCTTGAGCACTAGATAATCTGCCACCACGTTGTAAATTGGAAAGATCATCCACCATAAAGTAAGCCTTACAAGTTTCTTTTAGTTCATCAAGTACAGGAAGGATCTCATTAGCGTTTTTCCCTTCCATAGCCAATTTTGCTGCTTCAATGGCATAAAGGCCCTGCACCATGCAACTACTCTCTGTATCAAAAGCAAATACATTGATACCTTCAACCATTTCGCCAGCAGAAATAGCACCTTGGAATGTTCCACTAATTCCACTTGATAAATGAACACAAATTACTTCATCATAAGAAGCAGACAGCTTTTCGAACAATTCTACAAATTTTCCGATGGAAGGTTGAGAAGTCGTTGGTAATTCTCTTAGTTTTATTTCTTCATAAAATTGTGTTGCTCCTAAATCTACTTCTTCCTCATACACTTCTTCTCCTAATATTACGGTAAGAGGAATCATATATATATCATACTTATCACGTACTTCTTTCGGGATGTAAGCTGTACTATCTGTAACAATAGCTGTTTTCATTCCATGTACCTTCCTCATAATTATATATTTTCATTTTATTTACAAATTTTCTATCCTACTATTATAATCTACAAAAACTTGATTTAATAGGGAAAATAATAAATGGGATAATCGGATTTTCATCGACAGATTTCTTTCCCTATCCCGTTCATTATTGTAACCTAATTTTTCTTCTACTTATTTCTTCATAAAGTATGTCGATAAATTCTTTTTCTAACCCTAATTTAATTGCTTCATAATATGTATTTACTAGCATGGGGTCTGGAAGTAAGTTCATACTATTCATTGTAAACTCCCCTATAACAATTGTGCATTTATACCTATAATAACAATAATTCCCCCTAAATGAATAGTCGGAATTACTATTTTTCTCTACGCTTTTTTGACAAATTTAACAGGGAAAGGCAAAAAAAAAGGCATTCCCGATAAGGAAATCCCTATTCTTAAGTATATTTTTTATTAACGAACTTCAACCCAACCATTTTTGATTGCCACTACAACAGCCTGTGTACGATCATTAACATTCATTTTTTGTAGAATATTACTTACATGGTTTTTAACTGTCTTTTCACTAATGAATAAAGCTTCACCAATGCCCCTATTACTTTTACCATCAGCTAGTAATTGCAGAACTTCACATTCACGACGAGTTAATAAATGAAGAGGTCTTCTAATTTCTATATGCTGTACATATTCATTGCTTCCAGATTCTTCTGAAGCTAAACGACGATATTCATTCACTAAATTATGAGTAACTTTTGGATGTAAGTATGAACCACCATCAGCAACAACCTTTACAGCTTCCACTAATGCATCTGCATCCATCTCTTTTAGTAAGTACCCACTAGCTCCTGTTTTTAAAGCGTGTGTTACATAGTTTTCATCATCATGAATAGATAAGATGATAACTTTTGTATCTGGAAATCTTTCCAATAATTGTCTAGTAGCTTCTACTCCATTAGTAGTAGGCATATTAATATCCATAATTGTTACATCTGGTTGATATTCTTCAATTAATTGGATAGCTTGGGTTCCGTCATCCCCTTCTGCTACAACTTCAAAACTAGATTCAAAATCTAAGATTCTTTTTACCCCTTCTCTAAATAGTTGGTGATCATCAATAATAACTATTCTAGTAGTCATTTACTCCTTCTCCCCTTATCTCTCTTATTGTCTGATTGGAACGTTAATCATAATAATTGTTCCAACTCCGAGCTTCGTATCTATTGTTAATTCCCCATCTAGAAGCTCTACTCTTTCTCTCATACCGATAAGTCCAAAGGATTCTTCTTTATACTTCTCTTTTACAAATCCCTTGCCATTATCTTTAACGATAACAATAACTTGGTCACTTCTAAGCTCTATTTTAACTGTTATTACTGTAGCTTCTGCGTGCTTAAAAGCATTTTGTACTGATTCTTGAATTAAACGAAATAAAGCAACTTCATATTTACTTGGAAGTCTTGCTTCCTTTCCTAAGGTAGAAAATTCTATCTTTGTGGATTGATGATATTCTTCTGTTGTTTTTAGATATTTTTTCAGGGTTGGTATTAACCCTAAATCATCTAATGCCATTGGACGCAAGTCATAGATAATTCGCCGTACTTCGTATAAAGCACTACGTACCATTACCTTTAAATTTCGGACCTCTTCAAATGCTTGCTCTGCGCCATATTCTTTATAGATTCTTTCTACCAAGTCAGATCTCATCATGACATTTGCCATCATTTGTGCAGGACCATCATGGATTTCTCTCGATAGTCTCTTTTTCTCATCCTCTTGAGCTCCAATAATTTTCAAGCCAAAGTCCTGCTTCTGCTTTGCATCTTCAATTACTTCTCCTACCTGCTTTAAATCACTAACCAAGTAATTCATTACAACAGAAATTTGCGTAACTAAATGATCAGCACGCTGAATGGTTTCATTTAGTCCTAACAACCGACGCTCTAAGTCATCTCTACGTTCGCGGTATTGTTTTTCTAAATGACGATTCATACTTAAATCCATTTGCAAGCTGTGCGCTTTTTCATAAGCCTCTCGCACTTCTGCTTCTGAATATTCATTAAAATGCCTACTGACTTCTGATAAGCGTTTTCTTGCAAACTTTGACTTGTATTCGAGCTGTTCTCCTTGCTCAATAGTCGTTACAACAAGTTCTCTAATTTCTTTTAATTCTTCTGTGATGGTTTCATAATCTTGTCGACATTGTTCTCCAATGCGAAATATTTCGTCTTTACTTGAACCAACTGTTTGTATAATCTGTTCTAAAATAAAATCTAAAGTTTTAGTGTCAAATTTCCTTATTACCATATATAAATTCCTCCAAAAAGGCTAAATCCCTTCTTGTACCTATTCTTTTTCATTCTTTATTTTAGCTTGAAAGTATACTTTCTGTATATTTCCATGCGAAAATAAATTAAAATCGTTATTTAGACATATATTTTACGCAAGAAACCATGACTCAAGAACCATCATTTCCACTATTTCATTCAGAGAAAATAGTATAAAACAACTAACTAATATTATAGATAATTTTATCCTTTTTTATTATAAATGATACAAAACAAAAAAGTGATAACTTTTAAATAAAGGTATTAAAGGAAAAATAAAGAATTAATTAGTCCCTCGTGAAAAATAGCCCATTTCATATGTAGGAGGACTTTTCACGCATGGAGTTTTACTTATTATATCATGATACAGAATTCACTATATTAAGATTTGATTACAATGCAAACAAGGATTGAAGAAAAAAGTATGTCGAATTATAATGAAATAAGACTATTTATCTTGTCGTAATAGTTCTTAATAAAAAACGCTACTATAAATACTTAAGAATTAGTTAAGGTTACTTGCTTAAGATAAAATATCGGAAAGTTTCTATATTACTAAAGGAAACGAATAAGAAAGGGGCTTTAATATGCTTCCTTCCTATCTTACTGTACCAAGCTACGGGGAATTTGAGCTGATTATCCAAAAATCTCGGTTTATTGCTCAAATTGCTAGAACAGAAACAGAAGAAGCAGCACTTGCATTTATAGGAGAAATTAAAAAAAAACATAAGGATGCAACCCATAACTGTTCTGCCTATCTAATTGGCGAACATAATCAAATCCAAAAGGCAAATGATGATGGGGAACCTAGCGGGACAGCAGGTGTTCCAATTTTAGAAGTGCTAAAGAAAAAGAACTTAAAAGATACAACGGTTGTTGTCACAAGATATTTTGGAGGAATTAAACTCGGAGCAGGCGGTTTAATACGAGCATATGGAAAAACAACCTCTGAAGGACTTAACTCAGTTGGAATAATAGAAAGAAGATTAATGCAAGTCATTAGTGTCTCCATTGATTACTCTCTCCTTGGTAAGGTAGAAAATGAGTTACGTTCTTCTATCTATCAAATAAAAGATATTCATTATGTAGAAAATGTCGAGATAGATGTGTATGTAGAATCTACCCAAATCGACCACTATAAGGCTTGGATAACAGACTTGACAAATGGACAAGGTACTATTAAGGAGAAAGAAAGCATTTATCTAGAAACACTCATTTAAATTATTTCCATTTTTTACAAACATATACATTAAAATGATATATTTGTTCATCATAAAAGGAGAAAAATAATGCCTACTAATACTAGAGAAACCTTTAAAAAAGATACAAAAAAAAGAAAAAGGAAAAAGATAACACTTTTTATCTTAGTTCCGTTACTCGTGGTTATTTTAGCAGGGGTTGGATATGGAGCAAGTTTGTATTCAAAAGCAAAATCTGTTGCAGATGATTCCTATGAACCAATCGACAGAGATTCCCTCCGTAATGCAGCGGTAGACCCTGATATAGATAATATCTCCATTTTATTTGTAGGGGTAGATGATAGCGAGAAAAGATCAAGTAAATCAGGAACAACTAGATCACGTTCTGATGCACTTATGCTAGCCACATTAAATGAAGAAGAAAAAACCGTAAAATTACTAAGTATTCCTCGTGATTCTTATGTATACATTCCTGAACGTGGTTATTCGGATAAAATTACACATGCTCATTATTTCGGTGGCATTACTTCTACTTTAGATACAGTAGAAAATTTATTAGATATTCCTGTCGACTATTATGTAAAAATGAACTTTGATGCTTTCATGGATGTAGTTGATGCATTAGGCGGCATTGAAGTAGATGTTCCTGTTACTTTTACTGAACAAAATTCAAAAGACAAAGCAGGAGCTATTCATTTAGAAAAAGGATTGCAAGAATTAGATGGTGAAAAAGCACTTGCCCTTGCGAGAACAAGAAAAATAGATAATGATATTGAACGTGGAAAAAGACAGCAATTAATTATGGAAGCAATTATGGATAAAGCTGTTTCTGTATCTGGTGTCACTAAATATTCTCAAGTAATGGAAGCAGTTGGGAATAATATGACTACTGACCTTTCATTTAGTAATATGCAATCCCTACTTGCCTATGCTACAGCAGATAACGGCCTACAAGTTGAATCACTTACACTTACTGGTTATGATGGCAAAGTAGATGGCAAATATATATACCAATTAGATGAAACTGCTTTAGAAGAAACAAAAAACATTCTTAAAGAACATTTAGAATTAAGTGATAGTACATCCACTGATTCTAATTCAACAGAAGGTACAGAGTCTACAATTGACTCCACTTCAGGGGATACAAGTACAGAATCAACAACTGATTATAATGATACTTCTAGTACAAGCACATACGAATAAAAACTCAAAAAGAACAAGCACATGCTGATTACAAAATCTGCCCTGTGCTTGTTTTTTATTTTTACACATAATATTTTTCATTAAAAATGGGGAAAATATATGCAACCATAAATAGATGAATGCTTATATAGAGGTGATATGATGTTAAAAAAACTATTAACTTTTTTAAATGAGACGAATGAGAGACCATTGTTTACTGACAATGAATTCTCTCTTTGGAATGAATTAGATGATGATAAATACGAGGAAGATCCTGAAGAAAAATATAAGCTATTATAATCCACCTACACTCTCGTTCCAAAACTAAATATATAATGAAAGAGGAGAATCACCTTCTCCTCTTTCATTGTGCCACCTTTTTTCCCATAATCCACCACAAGTATTTTCTGAATTAATATGATAAGATCAATCTGTCCTTTCAAAAAGCTTTTCATGCTTTTAACATGCTCTCCTTTTTATATTCCTTATTTTTACTTTTTCCATTATACTAATTTTATATTTATTAAAATTTATAGATTAATAGAATAATTTAATAGAGGAGTGCTATATGCGAATAAAAATTCTACCTTTACTATTGTCCTTATTTCTTATCCTTTCACTTCTTCCAACTTTCGCTACTATTACAGAAGCAAGTCAATTAGAACCCCAAGTACAAGTTAAGTTAAAGAACTACCTCGGCAATAAAACGCAAATTACTATTGAACCTTCTGACACGTATACATCATCTGACGAAAAACTAATATTACAAGCTAACACCTCTTATACTATTAAATTAGAAGATACGAAGTTGAATATATATTCAGGAAACAAACGTTTATTTTCTTCTGATACGATTACACTAGAGCCTATTAGCTCTGAGAATTATTTAAAAATCGAAGGCCGTCCTTATAAAGGATCTTTTCAGTTTACTAAAGAAGAAATAGACAAAAAATATTATATCCGTCCTATCAATATTATTGGGATGGAGGAATATGTAAAAGGTGTTGTACCAAATGAAATGTACGCTACTTGGGAACTAGAAGCTTTAAAAGCCCAAGCAGTTGCTGCACGTACTTATTCTTGGAAAATCAATAAGAAAATTATCGATGATACTACTAATTTCCAAGTTTACGGTGGCTATATGACAGGAACTACCTATACTAATTCTAATAAAGCAGTTGAGGAAACGACTGGACAGGTCCTTAAATATGGAAGTACATTAATTGAAGCTGTTTTCTCTGCAAGCAATGGCGGAATTGTAGAATCTTCCCTTAATTATTGGGGAAATACGTTTGCTTATCTTCAAATAGAAGCAGACCCCTTTGATACAAATTATTTAGATAAAAATTATTGGAATCTCACTGTGCAAAAAACGCAAATTGATATGAAAAATAAAGATTTAACTAAACCAGAAACATGGTGGAATACTGTCACGGAAAAAGACAGTAAAATGACAGATTCTATTAAAAGTTGGTTAAATAAA
>DATMFU010000117.1:0-9357 GCA_035556015.1 Niallia sp.
TCTTTTCATCAAAGAATGTATTATTTTCAACTGTTTTTCCGCGCCCCTATCAGGGATATCTCTATTCTTCGGATCACTTTTCACTTTATATTGAAATTTTTCTGGGATAAATGGAAAATGATCAAGTTTCCAAGAAGCCATTTTCTCATCATATTCTTTTGCATCCTTCAATTGTAGTAAATGGCCAAACGCCCATGTGACGATGTAACCATTACCTTCATAATAACCATCATAACGCTGTCTTATTTTTAGTGCATCAGCAATATTTTTTGATACAGATGGTTTTTCTGCCAGTATTAATTTCAACTATATCACCTATTAAAAGTCTTTATTGTTTTTCTAATTCATCCAAAATATCATTATAATAGTAAATAAAAAAAATGTATAGAAATTATGAGGGGATTATCGATTGGAAAAAAGCAGGAACTATAGAGGACATCTGTCCCCTATAGAAATCTAGAAATGACAAAATGATCATTAAGTTACTTTTAATGACTTCTTAATTTGCAAATAATGTTCTATTTCTTTAATTACATCATAAATAAGTGCTTGTTCTTCGAAGGAGCTCCAAGTTGTAGGTAGTGAATTTTGTTTAATCTCATTTTTCATATTTTGCAATTTACTCAAAAAGAGCTTTGCTGTATTTCCTGAATGGACACATAGTGATAATTCCTCTAGGAAATCTGCAACTAGTTGCTTTTGATTGTCTAACTCTTTAACTTTTATTATTTCATAATAAAGTCTTGAAATAATCTCTAGTTGTTTTTCTCTTATTGTAAAATATTTATAATAATAATTATCTTTTCTAGTAAAGTGATTTTCAACATCTCTAAATGCTAGTGACTTCGCCTTTTCTACTTCTTTTGTAGTAAGACTTAGCTTTTTTTGATATGCTTCCGTCATCTCATTTGTGCGTAGAAATATTACCAAATCCATCAATAATTCTTGGAAATTAGCTTCTATTTTCTTTTGATGTTTTTTCATTTGCTTATCTAAACTTGGCATATAGCTATTAACGAGTAAGGCTGCACCTATTCCTATTACTATTAATCCAAATTCATTTAAAACAACAGACCATGTCATGGAATTAGTCGAGTAAATATGAAGGATAATTACCGTACTAGTAACAACTCCTTCATTAACTTTTAATAGAACAGTAGTTGGTATAAAAAGTAATAACAGTAGTCCAATTGTAAAAGGATGATAGGCAATTCCTTCAAAAAAGATATAAGAGAAAGGTATGGCTAACATACATGCAATAAAACGAGAAAATGCACTGTGAATAGATTTTTTCTTCGAATTTTGAACACATAATATGGTTATGATAGCTGAAGAAACAAAAAAGTCTAATTTAAAAAATTGAGCTACGGATATTCCTATACTAACTGCAACAGCAGTTTTTATCGTACGATAGCCAATTTTATATTTTTTAGCATTATTTATAGGTAAATGCTTCATGTTAATCACAACCAGTAACTAACAAATCATCTTGCAAAGAGGCTAATCTTGTATTAATCGAAATAACATCCCCTGGCTTCACTAATATGGTTACAACAGAGCCACTAAAAGGAACACTAATCTCCTTGATTTCTCCTTCTTCGGTTTTTATCGTCATTAATGGTTCCCATTCATAAAAATAGTTTTTCTCTTGAACAAAGATCTCGGTTACCTTTCCATTAAATGGGCTAAGAATCATTTGATCCTCCCTGGAAATTTCATAATATGGACTTTGACCGGTCTTTACAATTGTTTCTATCATTTTTAAAAATCTTCCCTTTTTTATTATTTTACAAAATTTAATGCTTCGTTTAATGATGAAGGATAAAAATAATTATCAACCTAGTTAATAAAAACATATTTCAACTCATATTTCAATCATTTATAGATTTATTCAATTGGTAATTTCCGTATACTTATGTCTCTTAAGAAGCTAGTTCATATTTTAATATAAGTAAAACTGAATATATAAACAATTTCCTAAACCATGTTAACTTTACAAATCCTGTTTACACTGACTATTATATAAAAAAAACTAGCTAATAAAAGCTAGTTTACGAAAAATATTTCTTTATTTTACTTTCTGTTTGAATATACCAATTTTCTTTTTCGATTATATGAGAAACACTTAAAATAAGAGATGGAATCTTTTCTACAGTGAAAACAATTAAACCGATATTCTTTACCATAATTACAAATGGTTCACCATGCTTAAAAGTTGATAAAAGCTTCCCCATTTGTAAGATACTTTTTACAATTGCCTGTTTGCTTTCATCTTCTAAAACGACATTTGGTGTAAAGCGTAAAATCCAATTTTCATTTTCAATTGAAAATCGATACATTGATTCACCCTCTTTATCAGTCGCATAAATCATCTAAATTACTTCTAAAGTATGTAAATAAATTTGCTTTTATGAAATTTTCTCCTGTCTCTAAAACATTCAGTATACCATTATTATAATCGTTTATTGAATACGCTTACTATTATTCGTCACTTTCTTCAAATTGTTCAATAAATTCACTAAACTTTTATGAAAAACAGCGTTGAAACCTTGACTACGTAAGGGTTATCGTGTATATTATAGACATCATTTAACAAAATTCTGAAAAATTGTTTTCTATTATTATTTTGTTCTATGAGAATATTTATTTTATAGGCGCAATGAATTGTGTCTTGAAAGTCTTAGGAGGAAATTTAATATGCAAAACGGTAAAGTAAAATGGTTCAATAACGAAAAAGGCTTTGGATTTATCGAAGTTGAAGGCGGAGACGATGTATTTGTACATTTCACTGCTATTCAAGGTGAAGGTTTCAAATCATTAGAAGAAGGACAAGAAGTTTCTTTTGAAATCGTTGAAGGAAACCGTGGCCCTCAAGCTGCTAATGTTGTTAAACTTTAATTTCAAATACTAACATTCAGAGGATCTTTTTTAGGGGAATTGTCCCCTAAAAGGATTCTCTTTTATTTGTTTCCCCTTTAAACCTTTACATAAAATAACTAAAAACAAACCAATTCTCTTCTTAAAAAAATCAGAATTGTTTTTAGTTATTATTAGCAATCTTGTTTTGATCCAGATAGTTTTTCACCATATTCCTTCAGTTTATTACCTACAGTACATTGGGAAATACAAAAGCGATGTGCATTTCGTTTACCGTATTCTGTTTTATTATGTTGATATAAAAAACAATCTTGGCAAAATTCTTTCATTAACTCATCAGCTTCTTGCATTAACTTCTTTCTTTCCAAAAAATCCTCCCCCCTTTTTGAGATTTTCATATTAGTTGCATTTTACTATAAATACGTTTTCCTTCTAAAGCCTGTGTTGCTAATTTATCTGCCTCTTTATTATCATTTCTTCCAACAGCCGTATAAATCATATTTAATTTTAACTTTTTTATTTTCTCTTCCATTCGATTAAGCCAGTTATTAAGCTCTTCTTCATAACATGGCCATTCTCCTTCCAGTTGCTTAAGCACTACTTGTGAATCTCCCTTAATTTCACATGTAACACCTTGCACCTCTAATTCTTCCAGTAAATTCAATCCATGATAAAGAGCAGCATACTCTGCCTCATTATTAGATAGAATATCATGAAATAACTCATTCGCGCGGATACGGTACTTTTTCTTTCCTTGATTATAGAAAAGAACCACTCCTATTCCAGCAGTCTTTGATTCTTTATGATACCCTCCATCAAAATAAATAGTGAAATCATGTGGTTCTTCTTCTATTTCTTCCAATAGTTTTCTTAACTCTTTAAGATTCCAGCTAACTCCTTTTTCATCATAAAAAAGAATTTCAGTTGCTAAATTCTTTTTCTCCAGTTCTTCACCAATCTGAAGTGCAGTTGCTGAAATTAACCAATCAGAGGTAAAAAAGATGTTTTCATTACTTTTCTTATAGTTATATTTATATTCCAATTTATACTTCATGTCTTTCACCTCTTGCCATTAGTCTGTTAAAAAATATAAAATAGATAAAAATCGGGATCCATATTGATTGGTATCAAAAAATGATTAATTATTTATTTATTTATATACATGTGTATTTAATCGTATGAAAATTATACGAGATTATTTTAGCTAGAAGTACAAAAAAGAAAGAAGGTTACTGAATGATTGAAGTTTATATTGATGGTGCTAGTGCTGGGAATCCAGGTCCAAGTGGCGCAGGAGTTTTTATAAAAGGACATGGTACTCAAGAAAAATACTCTATCCCTTTAAAAGAAATGAGTAACCATGAGGCTGAGTATTATGCCTTTATTAAAGCACTTGAAATTTGCCTCCAAAAAAATTATCGTACTGTTAGCTTTCGGACAGATTCAGAATTAGTAAATCGGGCCGTTGAAAAGGAATTTGTAAAAAACAAAATGTTTGTGCCACTACTTGAAGAAGCATTAACACTTACGAAAAAATTCGATTTATTTTTCATGAAATGGATACCAAGTAGTGAAAATAAAACGGCAGATGAGTTAGCACGATTAGCTATTCGTAAATCAAAAAAATAAACGAGCTCTATGGATTTAGAAGTATTGGTTTTTACCTACTTAACATATTTTCCATAAATTCTCTCAAAATATACATAGTAAAACGGATTTATTTAAAAGCATATTTACAAAGAATAAAAATTCCGCTTTATCGGATATTCCGTTAAAGCGGAAATAATTGCGTTTTTTCTACAAAACGTATAGCTTGCTTTTTCGATGATATATTTTTTTCCATAAACATTTCTAATAATGAAATATAAAAGCTTCCATCAAAGCTTTGTTGAATTTTTAATGTACATTCAATTGCTGCAATTACTAATTCATCTGAAGCACTAGTGTATGCTTTGCCAAATTTAATGAAACCAATGGCATCTTCCCCTAAGATAAAGCCTTTGCTTTTTAAAAAGAGCAAATAGTCCTCAACTTTTTTCAACTCTCCCCTACATCCCTCTCTATCTTTTTACTTCCATGTTACTTCATCTTTCGACTATTTACTACCTTTTATTAAACATAGATAACTTACTTTTTTTATTTCTTGTTAATAAATGTCCTATTGAGCCAACGACTATCCCTAAAACTGCCCCACCAACAACCTCTTGTGGCTGATGGCCAAGCATTTCTTTTAATTTTTTTGGCTTCTCCACATATTTAATATCTTTATCTTTATGAATTTTATCAACTAGTTCACCTAAGTCATTTACTTTTAAAGTTAATTCACCAGTTTGTCTTCTTATCCCTTGAGCATCATACATGACAATTAAACCGAATATTAAGGAAAGTGCAAAGTCTATTGTAGGAAGCCCCCTCTTTAGAGCTACAAATGTTGTTAAAGAGGACACTCCAGCTGAATGAGAACTTGGCATTCCACCTGTTTGAAAAAATAGATCCTTATTCCAGTTTTTCGTTTTAATAAAATGGATTGGAATCTTTAGCAACTGTGCTAAACAAATACTTAAGAGTGCTACATAGACACCTTTATTCATCATACATTTCTCCTTTCCAGAAATAGTTTCTTACTGAAAGGATGATTTTATTCTTCATTGCTCATACTATGACAGTCAAACATTACAAATAATTAGCATGTTAGAAAGGATGATAACATGAGTAAAAATCACCAAACAAATAGAGGAACAGCTGCCGGAGGAGTTAATCCTCAAGGATATGGTCAAGATGCAGACTTTACTCCGAATCCTAAAAGTAAATTAGAAAATGCTGCAAAGAAGAAAAATACAAAATAAGTATTTAAAAGTAGTGAGGAAATGCACATTCCTCACTACTAAAAAACAGGAACCCTTTGGCCCCTGTCTAGAGAATGAGATACTATTTTTCTAATTAACCAGTTCTACTCATAAATAAGGTTAAAATAAAGTTAATTCTTCATTTTTTTCTACATAATGATCAAATCGTTTAAAATCCAGCTCATTAAATTTCATCTTTGCTCTGTCTGGATTTATATTGTAAAAACTTTGCTCTAGGAAATACTCTAGCGGAACATCACATTTTATTTCAGCTAATTGTCTACTTAAATGTAGCATTTCAAGATCTGTTTCAATTTTAGATCTTTGACCATTTGTTAATAATGGCAGATTAGCAAGAATTCCTTCAATATCCTGATGGGTTTGAAGTAATTTCAACGCTGTTTTTTCCCCTATTCCTTTAACACCAGGATAATTATCACTTGTATCTCCCATTAAAGCTTTTAAATCAATCATCTGGCTTGCGGCAATCCCCTTCTCTTCCATAAAACTTATTGGCGTATGAACAAGATAGTTACCGTATCCCTTTTTTAAAAGTGCCACTGAAATATGATCATCTAATAGCTGAAGAATATCTTGATCCCCAGTTAATATGGTTACATTTGCTTGGCCCTTCAATTGTTTTGAAATGGTCCCAATACAATCGTCGGCTTCAAATCCAACTACCCCAATATTAGGAATGTCAAAGCTCTCTACTACCTCTTTAACAAGTTCAAACTGTGGGATTAATTCTACCGGTGCCTCTTGACGATTAGCTTTATAATCTGGGTACAGTTCTGTCCGAAACGTGGTGCTACCCATATCCCAACATACTGCTACATGTGTTGGTTTAAAATAGTCTACTGCCGTAAAAAAATGTTTTACAAACCCATGAATTGCATTTGTAGGGATTCCTTTAGAGTTTATCATATATTGACCAGTAACAGCCGTTGCAAAAAAAGCACGAAATAATAAAGCCATTCCATCTACTAACATTAAGTTAACTTGCTCATTTTTCATTTCTTATATTTCCCCTTCCTTAATACTAGTCTATTATATCAAAAATATCCCATCATGTTTCTGGTAGCTTTTTCAACTAGCATGTAGAAAAGAGAATGAATGAAATTTAATAAAGAAACAGCTAATTCTATTATTGTTTAAGGAAATTATCCATTTAAATTTCCACCACTTCATAAAGTATATCTTCCAATAATTCAATATTTTCTTGTTTTGTAAATAACCCCATTTTCCCTTCATAATATTCTTCCATTTGATTTCTTAATTCTATTAACTTAATGCTATTCATTTGATCATATTGTTCTTGATAAAATTCTTTTAACCTTTCTGTCTGTTCTTTTAAAAACTCCATTGTTTGACTGTCTATCAATTTCTCCAGTTCTTCTGCAAATTTCTTTCTATCATTTCGTTCAAAGAAACTGTTTGGATTTTTATATACTTTGTTACCGAGTTTATTTACGCTATTATCTAACTCTTTATATGTGGCATGATAAGTTAGTGTATTATTTTCATTAAAGCTATAATCTTGTTTTATTTTAATGTCTTCATTAATCATCTGAATCTTTTCTTGCAGCTGTATAGAAATACTATTAATAAGTTTTGTAAAGAATTGATTTAATCTAATATTAACAACCCTTAACTCTTGTTCAAACTCATAATTAAGTTGAATAAGGAATGTTGTCGTAGCAAGAGATAACTCTTTTTTCTTATTCTCTCCTTTTAAGATAGACGGATGAAAAGCATCTTTTATGATTTCAATAAGACGGAAGAAAACTCTTTGTTTTACGTAAAAAAGCTGTTCCTCTATTTCTCTTTGAACCTTTGTGTGAAGTTCAACCGCTGTATCCATCTCTAATAATTCTATTACTTTTTCCTTCTCTTGTTCTAGTCGAGCCAACTCTTGCTTACTTTCTTGTTTTTTATTCCGTGCAGATAAAATCAATTTTTTTATTAACTCAATTGTATCCAAATAATCTCTATTTCCTGAAAGCAACATAAAATGCAGCCACTCATGTTCGATAAAATGGTATAGCTGTTCTTTTGCTTGATCCATCCACTTACCATAGTATGGATCTTTATAATATAGACTAGATACTGCCAGGATACGTGGATTATGGATACCGTATTCCTGCAATTGATTATATAGATATTTTTTTACTGCATTTTGTTCCACATCATTTTTCGCTAAATCTATCGCATTAATAACAAAAAAGATTTTATCCTTTTCAAATGCATCCTTTAATCTACCAAGTTGTAATAAAAAGGATCTATCTGCCTTTGAAAATGCATGATTATAATAACTGACATAAAATATACAATCTGCATTTTTCATGTA
Organism: Niallia sp.; assembly: GCA_035556015.1. Taxonomy (GTDB): domain Bacteria; phylum Bacillota; class Bacilli; order Bacillales; family Cytobacillaceae; genus Niallia. The sequence continues at coordinate 8,074 of DATMFU010000117.1, forward strand.
TTCAAAACTTAATTCAGTATGCCTTGAGTTAATAGAATCCCCTCCAGGCGTGTCTACTAATGTAATTCCCTTCCTTGTTAAAGGACAATCGAAATAAACATCAATAGACGAAACGAAACAAGAAGTCTCTTCTACAGAAACATAGTCAGATAGATGTTCTAGATTAGAATCCATTTCTGAACCTAGGAACTTTTTGTTCATAGAATATCCAGTTAAAAACGCATCTAAGTATCGGAATTCATTCTCATATCTATCTATAGGGTTATTCTTGCTATTTTTAATGATGTTTTGTGCTTCTTCTAGCGTTTGAGCTTCTTTCTTTATCAATTGAAGGTAGTCATTAATTTCACGAAGCATTTCCGTTTCTGTTTTCCATTTAACAATTACCGATTTATTTGGATGTGAGCTATCTACTGGCAATATCCGATTTATCGTAGCAGTAGTTGGATTAGGTGATACCGGTAATATTTGGTTTTCTAATAAAGCATTAGCAAATGATGATTTGCCTGCACTAAAAGCTCCAAACAAACATATAGTATATGTTCGGTTTTTTATATCCATAGCTTTTGTAGATAATTGTTTTGCAATATGAGAAAAACCTTTTATTGATTTTAATTTACTACTTAATGTTTCTAGTTGTTTGATAGTATGTTCTGCATTCAATTCTTCTTGTACAATAGGAACTTTCCTACTAATTACTAGTTCTTTTACTTCCTCGTCGCTAGCATAATCATGAAGCTCTTTAATTGTATCTATATCCTTATAAGTAACCTCTTCTTCAGAAGTAAGAGTTTGATAAAAATCTTTCTCTGTTAATATAGGTTTCGTTGTTAATAATTCCTCTACACTGCATTTCCATTGTCTTTGTTCCTTAAGAAGCTGTTCTTTCTTTTGTTTCGCTTCTAAGTATTGTGCCACTTCTTTTATTTCCATTTCTATCTTATTTTTATCATGAATAATCAATGAATGGCGTTCGTCTTGCCACTTCAAAAATATGTTTTGAACTTCTTTCTTTATTAATTGTTTTATTTCTGTTTCAACTGCTTCACAAAACACTAAAACATAATTCTCGGACAGATGTGCATCCTTATTAACTAATGCCTTCAGTCGCTCTTTACGCACCACATTTTGAATTTCATTAATAAATGAAATGCTTAATTCATTTCCATTCTTTTCGAAAAAATGAATGAGAGGAGTGATTAACTGAACTTCCACTATTTCTTTTAACTGTTCAAAGAAAGCATGCAATCTATTTTCCTTTTCTTTCTCTACTTTACTTTTGCT
>DATMFU010000118.1:0-2834 GCA_035556015.1 Niallia sp.
CAAATCAAGGAGACACGATTGCGATTATTGGATCAACAGGATCCGGTAAATCGACCCTTGTTCAATTAATACCAAGGTTGTATGACACATCAAAAGGGTCTATCTTTATAGATGGAAAAGATATTCAATCACTTAATCTACTAGAATTACGGAAAAAAATCGGGATGGTTCTTCAAGAGTCCATTTTATTTACAGGTTCCATTCGGGATAATATTGCTTTTGGAAAAACAGATGCAACTCAAGAAGAAATAGAGTATGTGGCTAAGATAGCACAAGCCCATGAGTTTATTTCTAAATTACCAGATGGTTATGATACAATGGTCGGCCAAAAGGGAGTTAATTTATCTGGGGGACAAAAGCAAAGAATTTCTATTGCAAGAGCATTATTAGTCAAGCCACCAATTTTAATTTTAGATGATAGTACAAGTGCGTTAGACTTAGGAACAGAAAAGAAATTGCGTGCTTCTCTAGAAAAAATGATGAAGAATAGCATTACTTTCCTAATCGCTCAACGTATTTCTTCTGTCATGGATGCAGAAAAAATTCTCGTCATGGAAGACGGAGAAATTATTGGAAGTGGAACACATCATGAACTCATGGATACATGTGATGTATATCAAGATATTTATCAATCTCAATTAGGTAAAAAGGAGGTGCCATATGTCCAACAATAAACAACCTGCAGGAAATAAAGTCAATCTTGCTCAAATGGGCTTCCAAGCAGGAAGAGGCCCACGACCTGGAGAGGTATCGAAGGTAAGATCAAAGGATGCAAAAAAGACATTGATTGGGATATGGAATTATTTAAAGCAACAAAAAAAGGCGTTGATAATTGTCTTTATTTGCACTGCTTTAACTTCCATTTTGACACTTCTAGGTCCTTATTTAATTGGAAAAGTAATTGATGAGCATATATTACCACACAAATTTAAAGGAATTATTGTGATTGGAAGCATCATGGTAGGAGTTTATATTTTTAGTGCTTTATTTACTTGGATTCAGGCCTATGTGTCTGCAAGTTTATCACAAGTAACGGTGCAAGAAATGCGTCAAGATCTCTTTGATAAATTTCAAAATTTGCCGATCTCCTTCTTTGATCAAAAGACACATGGCGAATTAATGAGTAGAACTACGAATGACATTACAAATGTTTCGAATACCCTAAATCAAACGGTCGTTCAGTTAATGACCAGTGTTTTTATGTTGGTAGGAAGCATTATTATGATGTTGACATTAAGTTTCTGGATGACACTTATTACGATTTTTACGGTACCAGCCGTTGCCTTTATTACAAAGAAAATAACCAAATACACAAAACAATATTTTTCTGAACAGCAAGATAGCTTAGGTGAAGTGAATGGATTTGTCCAGGAGAATATAGCCGGTAATAGGGTAGTGAAGGTTTTTGGCAGAGAGAAGCAGTCTGTTGAAGAGTTTCGAGAACGAAATGAAAGATTACGTTCCGTTAGTATTAAAGCGCAAAGTCTTTCTGGATCAATGGGACCAATTATGAACTCCATGCGCAATTTAAACTTCCTAATTATTGCTGTATTTGGTGGGGTTTTTGCCTATAACGATATTATTACGATAGGGGTTATTGTTAGTTTTCTTCAATACTCCAATCAATTTAGTCAACCTATTAATCAATTAGCTAATCAGTATAATATGCTACAGTCTGCTATTGCAGGAGCAGAGCGAGTATTTGAAATACTAGATTTAAAATCAGAAACATTACAAGAGGAAAATGGATACTCCCTCTCAAAAATAAAGGGAGATGTTCAATTTCAACATGTTCATTTCTCTTATAAAGAAAATGTTCCTGTTCTTAAAGATGTATCTCTTCATGCATCTCCAGGATCAATGATTGCATTAGTTGGACCAACAGGTTCAGGTAAAACCACTATAATAAATTTATTAACAAGGTTTTATGAGCAGCAATCCGGTCATATTCTTATTGATGGGAAGGATATTAAAAAAATAAACAAACATGAATTAAGAAGTCAAATTGGTTTAGTATTGCAAGATGCTTATGTATTCTCTGGTACCATTCGAGATAATATTCGTTATGGACGGTTAAATGCTACAGATGAAGAAGTAGAAAATGCCGCAAAAGTAGCTAATGCTGATACGTTTATTAAAAAATTGCCAAACGGATATGATACGTACTTAAATGCAGAAGGAAATAACTTAAGTCAAGGACAAAGACAGTTACTGACAATTGCAAGAGCTGTTCTTGCTAATCCATCTATTCTTATCCTAGATGAAGCAACAAGTAGTGTGGATACACGAACAGAGCTTCATATTCAAGAAGCGATGAGAACATTAATGCAAGGTCGAACTAGCTTTGTGATCGCCCATAGACTTAGTACCATTCGTGAAGCAGATAATATTTTAGTCATTAAAGATGGAGAAATATTGGAAAAGGGAACACATAAGGAATTATTAAGTACGGAAGGGTTCTACGCTAATTTATATAAAAATCAATGGTTGCAGCAAAATATTAGTTAGTAGTACAGATGTCTAAAAGTCTAATTCCAGAAAATTAGTTATCCTTTAAGAGGGAAACTGGTAGTAGATATTTAGGCATCTTTTTTATACCTCTATCTGAACAAAGTATAAAGAAAGCCCATACTTCCTTTCTTCACTTGAATAAGATATAGAGATATCAGTGGGGGAGGAGTCTAAACATGGCTAATAATAATAAAAAAGAAACAATCATAAAGGTCGATAATTTAGTTATTTATGCGAAGAATGTAAAAATCACAAAGGAAGAAGAGGAATCAGAGGATTCTAGAAGAAATAGAGATCCTTGGGGAATTTTTTGGGGAAGACAA
>DATMFU010000119.1:0-4515 GCA_035556015.1 Niallia sp.
TTAAATAAATTTGAAGGTAAAAAGAGTTGGAGAAAAAATCAAATGATTAATAGAGGATATTGCTAAAACAGCTAATGAAATGATACAAGAACAATAACATTCCCGTGCTGTTCTTATTTCTAACCACGAAATAATCAATAAGATAGTAAATAATCATTTTGTAACAAAAATAACCCAAAAAAGATAAAAAATCCAAATAACTAATGAAATATTTTATCTTTCATAATACAATATGTAGGTCATATATTAATTCTGTTCGTATATATTTATTCCTTCCTTCTAAATAGTAAAGAAACAGGTTTACTGTATTTTGATTTTGGTTACTAGTGAAGGAATAAAAAAATTAATGTAGAAAGGCGATAGAGAATGAATTCATTAACGAAATCAAAACGGTTACAAATTGCTTTTCTATTGGGATCTCTTTCCCTTTTAGGTCCTTTTACAATCGATACATATTTGCCTGCGTTTCCAACCATTGTTGAGGATTTTCGTACGAATGCATCTCTTGTGCAAGTTAGTTTAACTACTTGTTTGTTAGGGCTAGCGATTGGGCAGTTGATTATTGGACCAATGAGCGATGTGCAGGGCCGTCGGAAACCTTTGATTATTTTTCTTGGGCTTTATTTAGTGTCCTCGTTAATCTGTGCAATTGCCCCTAATATTTATTTGTTAATTGTTTCTCGTTTCATTCAAGGTTTTGCAGCAGCAGGTGGTCTAGTTATCTCTAGAGCTGTTGTTCGAGATCTCTTTAGTGGTAGAGAATTAACTAAGTTTTTTGCATCACTGATGTTAATTGGGAATCTGGGGCCAATAGTGGCACCAATTATAGGAGGAGCCATTCTTTCTTTTGCTAGTTGGAAAGTGGTTTTCCTTGTTTTATCTTGTATTGGTATCATTTTGACTGTCGTGGTTTCCTTTAAGCTAGAAGAAACATTACCACAGGAAAAACGGGTACCAAGTAATATTAAACAAGTTGTTTCGAACTTTGGCTCTTTATTAAAAGACCGTGAATTTGCAGGATATGCCTTTACGCAAGGATTTACTACAGCAGGAATCTTTGCCTATGTATCTGGTATTTCCTTTGTTTATCAAAACATTTATGGCGTTTCTCCTCAAGTCTTTAGTTTATTGTTTGGAATAAATGGGGTTGGGTTAATTATCGGAACGCAAATTGTTGGAAGACTTTCTAGATTTTCAGAGAAAACGTTCTTAAAGAGTGGCTTAGTTCTTTCTTTATCAGCATCTCTCTTGCTAGTAATAGCGATTGTTGTACATGCGCCATTAATTGCTTTTGCTATTCCGATTTTTCTTTTTGTTATGTCTATTAGTATTATCGGCACATCATCTTTTTCTTTGGCGATGGAAACGAAAGGACATTTGGCAGGAAGTGCATCTGCGTTATTAGGATTATTACCATTCTTACTTGGTTCCTTATCAGCACCATTAGTAGGTATTGGCGGAGAGCATACAGCATTACCAATGGGAGTTATCATCTTTGTATCTAGTTTATTAGCTTTCTTGTCCTATTATATATTGGTTAGAAAAAGTTCTTTAAAAGTAGATACAACGAAACATGTTAGTCATCATAGTTAAAAAATAGAGCTAATAAACAAGACACTTTCGCTGAAGGAAGTGTCTTGTTATGTTAAATATAGGATTTTGAAAGGTTACCAGTTTCTTGAAAATAACACAGTTTTAAAGACAAATTGGGAGAATGTTATATAATGAAAGATAAGAGTTAAAATGGACTAATTTATCTTTAGCAATAAATTTGTACGAAAAACTATTGTTACTAAACAAATATGTAATCTTTAAAATTTTCTTTTGTTTGATTAAAAGTCCTAAAACATGCTATAAAGTGTAATAGACATGATGAAATTATTTACTTTTTAATGATGGGATGAATGTTTATCATACTCCCATAATGAGAGGATTGAATATAGATATGAAAGAAAACTTTTGGCGTGAATTACCACGACCATTTTTTGTGCTTGCTCCGATGGAAGATGTGACGGATGTTGTTTTCCGTCATGTAGTGAGTGAGGCAGGTAGACCGGATGTATTTTTTACAGAGTTCACGAATACAGAGAGTTATTGTCATCCAGAGGGAAGCAGTAGTGTACGTGGACGTTTAACTTTTACAGATGATGAACAACCGATGGTAGCACATATATGGGGAGACAAGCCAGAATTCTTCCGTCAAATGAGTATTGGAATGGCGGAACTTGGATTTAAGGGAATCGATTTAAATATGGGCTGTCCTGTACCTAATGTGGCATCCAAGGGTAAAGGAAGCGGGCTTATTCTTCGTCCGGAAGTAGCTGCAGAACTTATCCAAGCTGCAAAAGCAGGTGGATTACCTGTAAGTGTAAAGACGAGACTTGGTTACACCGATGTAAACGAATGGAAAGAATGGCTTGCGCATGTATTGAAACAGGATATTGCGAATCTTTCTATTCACCTTCGTACAAGAAAAGAAATGAGTAAAGTAGATGCGCATTGGGAATTGATTCCAGAAATCAAGAAACTTCGTGATGAAATAGCACCAGATACTTTGTTAACGATTAATGGTGATATTCCTGAGCGTAAAACTGGTTTAGAACTTGCTGAGAAATACGGTATTGATGGAGTAATGATTGGCCGTGGTATATTTACCAATCCATTTGCCTTTGAAAAAGAACCGAAAGAGCATAGCAGTAAGGAATTATTGGATCTCTTACGATTACATTTAGATCTTTATGAAAAGTATTCGGAGGAATTAGAGCGTTCCTTTAAAACACTACATCGTTTCTTTAAGATCTATGTGAAAGGATTCCGCGGTGCGAGTGAATTAAGAAATCTATTAATGAATACAAAATCAACAGATGAAGTACGTGCCTTACTCGATCAATATGAGGAAAGATTGTTAGAGGAAGAGGCAGTAGAATCGAATAGTTAATAGTTTTAAGAAAAATGGCTGGAAGAAGTGTAGGATAAACTACATTCTTTCCAGCCATTTTTTGGTTTATGTATGTATGAGTAGTAAGTTTAATTATGTATCGTGTTAGCAACATAATAGCTTTTTTATTTTACAAATTACTCTTCATTATTGCTATTACGATTTTTTAAAATATTATCGATATGTTCTTTTCTAGCAGAAGGGTCTGTAATATTAGCTTCTAGAATGGAATTATACACTTTCTCCATTTCTTCTTTACTAATTATAGGTTCTTCATATTGGGACTGTAGGATAGCCATCTTATTAGAAATAAAATGGGTCAATTCCATATCATGTATGACTAATTCATGTGATTCAATCTCTCTCAATTCATCTTCCATTTCAAATATGCAATTGTTTGGAAATAAAACAATGGAAAAAAAGCATCGGTGGTACTGAACATTAATAAACTTTTTAAGTGCGTGAATATGATTATTAATTTGGATTAATGGATTTTTCATTTTGAATTTCTCATTAATCAGCCAGTCTTTTTTATGTTTACTTCCAAAAATAGTTCCAGGATAATTCTTTGTGTCAATGACAAACAATCCATAAGGAGTAATGATTATGTAATCTATTTGGGAGTATCCCGTTGAAGATAGAGGGTTTTTGATTAGTATATCATTTACATATAAATACTCTTTTTGAAGTTGAGCTAGTTGAGCTTTTATTGTTTCCCCATTTTTACCGTTATTTTGATTGTTTAATTTGTCTTTGTTCTTCTTATTATTAAATAGAAAATCTAATAACATGTTATCCCTCTTTTTCTATTTATTTCTCTATCTATTTATATCGGTATAAATTTTGAATTTTTAATAAATATGCAAATATATTATTTTAAAAAAGGTAGTGAACATGTACTGTTGACATTTAGTCCAAATATGCTAAATTATTTAAATAATCACATAAAATCGGTCGGGTTTTAGAAATGAAACTCAGGCAAACTTCTTGCGATTGCAAAAGGCAGTCGTTTTTTTCTGTGTGGAGATAGTTATGATTAATAGATTAATTTATATGAAACACTATTTAGTTACTTTTAGGAAGAGGGAAAGAGATGAAGGGGAAGACAAGGCATAATATGGTTATTCTTTCGTTAATGATTGCTACTTTTCTAATGGCGATTGAAGGAACTATTGTTAGTACAGCGATACCTAAAATTGTGGAAGATTTACACGAAAGTCATCTATACACGTGGGTTATTTCTATTTATTTACTCGCAACCGTTATTAGTACGCCTATATTTGGTAAATTAGCAGATTTATATGGAAGAAAAGCTATGTTTACAGTGGGCATTATTATTTTTCTAATTGGTTCTACTTTGGCTGGTTTTTCACAATCCATGCAACAGCTTATCGTATTTCGCTTAATTCAAGGGATAGGGGCAGGAGCATTAACGACGATTCCATTTACGATTATTGGCGATATTTTTTCATTGGAACAACGTGGAAAAGTACAAGGTTTCATAGGGAGTATTTGGGGAATTTCTGGAATCGTTGGACCGATTGTTGGCGGATTTATTGTCGACACCATTTCTTGGC
>DATMFU010000120.1:0-27316 GCA_035556015.1 Niallia sp.
TTAAAAGCAAGCTTTTAAAGTCCGCTCGACTTGCATGTATTAGGCACGCCGCCAGCGTTCGTCCTGAGCCAGGATCAAACTCTCCAATAAAGAGTTGATTAGCTCATTGCTAAACTCTAGCTTTTGTATTACTTGTTTTCATTCTATAACATTCGTTATAAAACGATTATTGTTGACGTTTGTTTGTTCAGTTTTCAAAGAGCAATAAAATAATTTGGAGCGGGTGATGGGAATCGAACCCACGACATCAGCTTGGAAGGCTGAGGTTTTACCATTAAACTACACCCGCATTAATTGAGAGTAATATTCACTTTTGCTTGATATTCATGGTCGGGAAGACAGGATTCGAACCTGCGACCCCTTGGTCCCAAACCAAGTGCTCTACCAAGCTGAGCTACTTCCCGAATATGGCGCGCCCGAAAGGAGTCGAACCCATAACCTTCTGATCCGTAGTCAGACGCTCTATCCAATTGAGCTACGGGCGCATATTTCCGAAAGCGACTTTATAATCATACAATATTTTTTATCGGCTGTCAACACTTTTTTTGGTGCGGCCGAGAGGACTTGAACCTCCACGGGGGTTGCCCCCACTAGGCCCTCAACCTAGCGCGTCTGCCATTCCGCCACGACCGCACTATAAGAGAAATCCATTGTATCATTCATAAAACTTTCTATGGTGCGGGTGAAGGGAGTCGAACCCCCACGCCTTGCGGCGCTAGATCCTAAGTCTAGTGCGTCTGCCAATTCCGCCACACCCGCTTATTATTAATCATTGTATTCTGTTTAAAAAATGGTGAGCCATGGAGGATTCGAACCTCCGACCCTCTGATTAAAAGTCAGATGCTCTACCGACTGAGCTAATGGCTCATGGCTGGGCTAGCTGGATTCGAACCAACGAATGACGGAGTCAAAGTCCGTTGCCTTACCGCTTGGCTATAGCCCAACAATGTAATTTTAAAAATGGCGGTCCGGACGGGACTCGAACCCGCGACCTCCTGCGTGACAGGCAGGCATTCTAACCAACTGAACTACCGGACCATTTTCATTTAATATTCAAATAAGTGACCCGTACGGGATTCGAACCCGTGTTACCGCCGTGAAAGGGCGGTGTCTTAACCGCTTGACCAACGGGCCATAAAACCAAAATCATCTCTGGCGGAGAAGGAGGGATTTGAACCCTCGCGCCGCTCACGCGACCTACACCCTTAGCAGGGGCGCCTCTTCAGCCTCTTGAGTACTTCCCCAAAATGGCTCCGCAGGTAGGACTCGAACCTACGACCGTTCGGTTAACAGCCGAATGCTCTACCACTGAGCTACTGCGGAATAATATGTTGTACAATCTTCTATAAGTTTGTACATCTTTTCTTTAAAAGATACTCACCAACAACTAGAGATTTTTTTATTAACTCGTTCTCTCTTGTCGACTCTTCATATTATAGGAGCTTATAAACAATAAGTCAAGCATCTTCCGAAACTTTTTTTAAAAATTATTTCCCCCTCAATAAACACCTTATTTCTCTACGTTTATAACCTCTTCAAACTTCAATTGCCCTCTACATTTCCCGCAAACATATTTCTTAGTATCTATTCTTTTTCTTCTCGTATACTTCTGATTACACTTCGTACAACTATAATATATATACTTTTTAACATTCCCTTTTCTTTTTTCAATAGGTAGAGAGGAACAAAATCTTGGACCTCCAACTTTTTTCAAAAGTAATTTAAAGTCGGCATCTTTATGTTGGTAACCTCGTTTTAAGAGATGGAGATGATAATGACATAATTCATGTTTAATGATACCGATTAGTTCCTCTTCTCCTAAAACATCATAATAAATTTTATTGATTTCAATATTATGAGTATGTAATAAATATCTTCCACCAGTTGTACGTAGTCTAGGATTAAAGATAGCTTTATGCTTAAATGCCCTTTGAAAGTATTTTAACGAAATTTCTTCAACCAGTACTTGCAACTCCTCATTAGTCAAATACAATCCCTCCTCAACAAGACAAACCATTATAGCATACAATAATGTATAGCATTATTAACAGTTTAAAAACGTCCTAACTACTATGCAATTATATAATAGCTATTCATTTTATTTTTATATTTTGCTTACAGGGAGGGAATAGGAAATGCCCAACTGGCTTCAAAATCAAATAAAAAAAGCATTCTATGAAAAAAATAGGTCTCAAGTGAAATTATTAAATCAATGCTGGTATTACTATTGTCGCAAAAACTTTTCCTAATAAATAAACTCATTCATATAAGGAAAGAAGCACCTTTATGAATGAGTTATTGTTTATTGTTTATTTTTTACTTATTGCTATTTTCTTCTGGATTAAGCATCGTTAACGCTACTCTTCCTTTTCCAAAATCCACATCATCTACCCATACTGTGACAACATCACCAACACTAACGATGTCTAAAGGATGTTTAACAAATTTGTTACTTAACTTGGAGATATGAACTAGCCCATCTTGTTTTACTCCAATATCCACAAAAGCTCCAAAATCCACAACATTCCTTACAGTACCCTGTAATTCCATTCCTTTTTTTAAGTCTTCTAACTTTAGTACATCCGTTCGAAGTAAAGGAGCAGCAAGATCTTCCCTTGGATCTCTCGATGGTCGCACAAGTTGCTCTATTATGTCTTTTAATGTTAACTCTCCAATATTTAGTTCGTTCGATATCTCTTTTATTGCTACCTTACTTAGTGCTTCTTTTAAAGCTGAAGTTCCAATATCACTTGTTTTAAAGCCTAATTTAGCAAGCAATTTATTCACTTCTCCATAATTTTCAGGGTGAATTCCTGTACGGTCAAGTGGTTCTTCTCCATCTAAGATTCGAAGAAAACCAATTGCTTGTTCATATGTTTTAGCACCTAACCTAGGAATTTTTTTCAATTGCTTACGACTTGTGAATTTTCCTTCTTCTTCTCTTTTCTTTACTACATTATTAGCAACAGCCTTAGATAAACCTGCAACATATTGTAATAATGAAGGGGATGCTGTATTTACATTCACACCCACTTGGTTAACTGCTGTCTCTACAACAAAGGTTAGTGACTCTGTTAGTTTTTTCTGAGAAACATCGTGCTGGTATTGTCCAACACCAACAGACTTTGGATCAATCTTTACTAATTCTGCTAAAGGATCTTGTAATCTTCTTGCAATAGAAACTGCACTTCTTTCTTCTACTTGAAAATCCGGAAACTCTTCCCGTGCAATTTCTGAAGCTGAATACACACTAGCTCCTGCCTCGTTTACGATTAAATAATAGATTGGACTGGTTTGCTTTTTAATCATTTCTGCAACAAATTGTTCTGTTTCCCTAGATGCTGTCCCGTTTCCTATAGCAACCATCTGAATTTGGTATTTATTTAAAATATCTTGAAATTTTATTTCCGCCTCTTTTTTCTTAGAAACTGGTGGATGAGGATAGATTACTCCAATTTCAAGAACTTTTCCTGTCTCATCCACAACTGCTAGTTTACAACCTGTTCGATAGGCAGGATCTACCCCAAGCACCATTTTTCCTTTTAATGGAGGTTGTAATAATAGATTTCTTAAGTTTTCCGAGAATATGTGAATCGCCTGTTCTTCTGCCTTTTCTGTTAATTCATTCCTTATTTCTCTTTCAATAGAGGGCTGAATAAGTCTTTTATAGCTATCTTCAATTGCTTCTTTTAAAATTTTTGTAGCAACAGCGTTTTTATTACTAATCCACTTTTTTTCTAAATAATCTGTAATAAGATCGACAGGAGCTTCAATTGCAACCTTTAATACTTCTTCTTTCTCCCCTCTATTAATAGCTAATGTTCGATGAGGAACAATCTTATTAATAGGTTCTTCATATTCATAGTACATTTCATAAATATTCTTTTCATCTTTCTCTTTATCTTTAAATGTTGTTTGGATTTTTCCACCCATTGCTGTTTTAGATCGTATCCACTTTCTACTATCTGCATCATCGGAGATACGTTCTGCTATAATATCCTGTGCTCCTTTAATAACCTCTTCAACCGTATTTACTTCTTTTTCTTCCGAAAGATATTTTCTTGCTTCCGCTTCCAAAGACTCTTGGTTATCTTGATTTATTAGCCAATCCGCAAAGGGCTCTAATCCTTTTTCTTTTGCAATTGTAGCTTTCGTTCTTCTTTTTTGTTTATAAGGACGATAAAGATCTTCCACCTCTTGTAACTTGATAGCCTTTGTAATAGTAGATTTTAGTTCCTCTGTTAATTTACCTTGCTCTTCAATTAAACGAATTACTTCTTCTTTTCGTTGATTTAGGTTCTGTATGTATTGATGTCGGTCCATTATGTCTTTTATCTGTACTTCATCTAAAGCACCTGTTTGCTCTTTCCGATATCGAGCAATAAAAGGCACTGTATTACCATCCTCTAATAGAGAAATAACACTTTTCACCTGTTTAACTGAAATATTTTGTTCTTTTGCAATTATCCCAAAGTAATCTTGTTGCTTTTCCACTACTTTTTCCATCGTTCATCCTTCCTTTCATCCTAATACGTTCTATAAACATTTTCACCAGACTCATCTTCAGGTTAAACTTCATTTAAAATAGGAGCTATTATTACGTTCCAAGTTGGCGAGAAGTTCCAAAATTGATCTACTATATAGTTTATCAAAAATTAACAATAAAACATAAAAAGAAAAAAGCTTACTACTTAGAGCAAGCTTCCTAGAATAAAGGTCGAATCATCGTCCGTATTATTATAGTTACCTATTATTGAATCTGCTATAGAACTTATGGAAAAGTAATCTCTTAAAAGGTTCTTAATACCTTGAATTTGGAATCCATCTGAAAAAACAAGGAATTTTGCATTTTCTTCATAAGAAAAAGTTTGAGTATGATATTGTTGTGGTTTACCTGATAGATATCCACTTACCGGTAAAGGATACGTGAGTTTACCAGAGGGAGAATAAAGAAAAAATCGAATGTTCCCAACACAGCTATATACTAGTGTCAATGTAGAATAAAAAATTTTGAATATACTAACTGCAGCTCCACGTTTCCCTACAAGAACTTGGTTAGCCAACTCCATTAGCTCTTCTACTGACTTTGAATGATTATTCTTCACAGCTTCTATTACTGCTTCAGAAGCTTCATTAGCATATTCACCACTACCTAATCCATCTGCTAAAACACAAAAAAAGTACTCATCAGTCGATGTAAAATAAAAACTATCTCCACACATTGATTTTCCTTTTTTGGTTGTTTGATAAGACAGAGCATGTATATTGGGACTCTGAATTTCCATCATACACTAAACTCCGAATGATTAGATTCAGCCTGTATGGCTTCTTGAAGTTTCTTAATTGCCCTCCGTTGAAGTCGAGAAACATGCATTTGTGATATTCCAAGTCTTTCCCCTGCATCTTTTTGACTAAGATTATCTAAATAAGTAAGCTGAATAATACTTTTCTCTCTTTCTGATAAAACATGCAGTACTTTTTCTAATACTAATTTTTGATTTACTCGTTCAAAACCTTGATCTACATCTCCTACAATATCGAGAAGGGTAACAGTTCCTCCCTCAGAGTCAGCTTCAATGGAATGATCTACAGACAATGCCTGATAACTTCTTCCCATTTCCATTGCTTCCAATACTTCCTCTTCTGAAACCTCTAAATACTCCGCAATTTCATTTACTTTTGGGGAACGTTGGAGATTTGTAGTCAACTCTTCTACCGTTTTCTTTATTTTCGGACCAAGTTCTTTGATTCTTCTAGGAACATGCACACTCCAAGTTTTGTCTCTTAAGAACCTCTTAATCTCTCCAATAATTGTCGGAATGGCAAAGGCCTCAAAACTTTTACCAAAGCTTTCATCATAACGATGAATTGCTCCTATTAACCCAATAATACCTACCTGGCTAATATCTTCGTGAAACATTCTTCCTTTGGAATACTTTCTTGCTAGTGTTTCTACTAAATCACGATAATTCAACACAAGTTTTTCTTGAGCTTCTTCCTTTTGTGTCTGTTGAAACTCTTTAATTAATTTATTTACTTCTTCCTTACTTAAACGAGGCTTAGGTTGAGATTGTTTCTGCATCCCTCTCCACCTGCTCTCCTTCGAGGTACTTTGTCATCAAAACAGTAACCCCGTTATTATGATGAATTTTCACTTCGTCCATCAATGTTTCAATTAAATACAGGCCAAGTCCTCCTTCACGAAGAAATTCTATAGAATCATCCTGTTCATACGGCCCTAAATCTTTAGTAGTTGAATGGAAATCAAAGCTCTCCCCATTATCTGCAACTATGACTTCTAAACGATCATTATAAAGTCGGAAGCCAATTAACACTTCTCCTGCTTCCTTATTTTTATAAGCATGTTGTACAGCATTTGTACAAGCTTCACTCGTAGCTATTTTTAAATCTTCAATTTCGTCATAACTAAAGCCCATTCTACTAGCAATACCCGACAAAGTTAATCGAATGATTCCCACATATTCAGGCTTAGAAGGAATTTTCATTTCGATATACTCAAAATGACTCATTGTATCCCCCCTTCAATTTTACTGTTGATATCAATAATATCTGCTAATCCAGTTATTTCAAAAAGTCTAATTAGACGACTTGATAGACCAACCAGTTTAAATTCACCGTTATTCCCACGTACATTTTTAAAGATTCCTACAAACACTCCTAGACCAGTACTGTCCATATAATTAACATCAGAAAGATCTATTACCAACTTAATTCCAGCTTTTTCAGAATAGGAATAAATTCTCTCTCTTAATTTCGGAGCTGTATATGCATCAATTTCCCCAGTAACTTTTACTTCCACATTTAAATCTTGTTCTTTAACATCAATTATTATATTCATCCCGACCCACCTTTAACATTTTTACTTTTTGTTTAATACCCACTTTGAAACTATATTAAACTTTCCTTTTAAAAATAATTAAAGTAAAATCATCACGTAAATGAAAATCTTGAATTTTCTCTAACTCTTTATATACATTTTCAACCATTTCCTGTGCCTCTAAGTGCTGATGCTTTTTTATGTATCCAAGTAATATTTCTTTATCGATAAATCCTTCTTCGGTTCTACATTCTGTAACCCCATCGGACATCAAAATAATCATATCTCCAATGTTTATTTGCTTTTCAAATTGTTGATATTTAGCTTTTTTATCCACCCCAAGTAATAGACCTCTTGCCTTTAACTCGCTAAATTCGAGCGTTTCTCCATTGTAATATAGACCTGGCTCATGACCAGCTGATGCATAATGGAAGGTATGTGTAAGAATATTATACGCTCCATAAAACATCGTAATAAACATACTTGGATCAACATTCTGCTCTACTACCCTATTCAAATTTTCTAAGACATGACTAGGTTTGTTACGATTTTCAGGAAGACTATCCATTGCATATTTAATCATCGACATGCACAAAGCAGCTGGGATTCCTTTACCAATGACATCTGCAATCGCAATATTAATAACTTGGTCATCATCCTGTACAAAATGATAATAATCTCCGTTCATCATTTTAGCAGGCACACTTATTGCTCCAATATCTAATTCCTTTATAGTTGGAATTTCTGTACTTAGTAAAGTTTGTTGTACATTGGCTGCAATTTCCATCTCACTTCTTAACTCTTCCTGTACATGGCGTAAACTTTGATGTTCTCTATATGCAAATCCATATCCAATCATCACTTCTAATAAAATATCAAATGATTTCGTAACATAATCGGGGATTTCAGGATAAAGTTCCATCATTAACGATTTATGTAAACTTATAATATCTTCTGGTGATATTTTTTGTTCAATAGATTTTCTACTAAACTTCTGACCTTGGTATAGTGCCTGTTCAGATTCATCTTTAATATACGTCACAAGAAGATCCCGATACTTAGATTCCATCATTTCTCTGAAATCCATTATCTCCCTCCTATCTAATCCACTTCGTCGCTTGAATTTCTGTGCCTTTACCAACGGATGTTTGAATATCAAATTCATCCATTAGACGCTTCACACCGGGTAATCCAGCACCCAATCCTCCAGAAGTAGAATAACCATCTTGCATTACTTGTCTAATATCTTTTATACCTGGTCCACTATCAACAGCAATCAGCTTTAAACCAACTTTACCGTTGTCTTGTAACTTTTCTAAACAAATTTTTCCTTGTCCAGCATATAAATATATATTTCTGGCCAATTCACTGATAGCTGTTGTTATACGTGCCTGATCTACGGTGCCGAAACCAAGTTCCTTTGCAATATTTCTTCCTAATTGCCTAGCAGCAACTATATCCCATTCATTAATGATTTTTACACAGGATTGGTCTCCCATTGGTCAGTCCTCCAATTCCTGTTGTAATTTCTCCAAACCTTTTTCTAGATCTAAGGCAGTTAACACATCATTTAAACTAATCCCTAGTTCTACTAAGGTGATAGCAACAGCGGGCTGTATACCTGTTAAAACAACCTTAGCCCCCATTAGCTTTGACATCCCAATTACATCACCTAACACTTTTGCTATAAATGAATCTATAAAATCAATAGAAGTTAAATCAATAACTACTCCATTTGCACTTGTTTCATGAATTTTATTTAGAAGATCCTCTTGAAACTGAAGAGCAGTTTGATCATCTAATTCCCATTGAATAGATACTAGCAAATAATCATAAAGTTTTAAAATTGGTATTCTAATTCTATTCACTAAAAAACAACCAACTTTCTTCAATATATTCTTAATTACATTCCCTCTTGAATTCAAAAGTATCACGGTGATATTTAGAAAGCTCGTAGGAATGATTTCTGTATAAATAATCTCTATCTTCCATTTTATCACATTCAGAGGTACTTTCTTATTTTAACTCCAATATATTAAAAAAATCTTGCTATTCTTTAGCGGAACACTAATATCCTTTTTATAGGAGAACTTCTTCCCAATTCCCTTTTTTAAACAATGTTAAACCTATATTTTATATCTATTCAAAAAAATAAGGGTGCCTAAAAACTAAGGTACAAACCCTTTGTTTTTTAGGCACCCTCCTTGGGTATAGAGTATTAACTCACCTGCATTTTTACAATAAAAAAAAGCGCTACAAATGAGCGCATTATTATACATCACTAAAATTCAATGAGACCTAAACTAATTTGTAAAGCTTCATCGACTTTTTCCATCATTTCCTCATCAAGATGAGTAATTTTGTCCGTTAACCTTTGCTTATCGATCGTACGAATTTGTTCCAAAAGAATTACTGAATCTCTTTCAAAACCATATCGTTTCGCATCAATTTCCACATGTGTCGGCAATTTAGCCTTTTGTATTTGAGCTGTAATTGCTGCAATAATGACTGTGGGACTGAACCGATTCCCGATGTCGTTTTGAATGACAAGTACGGGACGGACACCGCCTTGCTCTGAGCCAACAACTGGGGATAGGTCTGCAAAATAAACGTCACCACGTTTAACAATCAAAGGATTACCCTCCGCTTACTAGACGTTCTACTGTATGCTCAGCCTCATATTCTGCTAGAAAACTTTCTGATGCAATGGACAAATTTAACTTAGCCATTTCCATATATCCCCGTCTCATTGATTCACGAATATGTCTCTTTTTCCGTTCTCGAAGATACATTTTTGTTGCTTGGTAAATAAATTCACTACGATTCACATTTTCTTGTTTCACGAAGCCGTCCAATTCAGTTAACAAATGTTTTGGTAATTTTATCATGATCTCTGTCGTTGCGCTAGATTCAGACACAAACATACACCTCCACCATCACTACACACCATTTTAGCTCTGCTTTTTTTAATCATACCACTAATAGCATCTTCTGCAAAGTCCATTCAGCAATTCTACTGTATTATCCGCCAAAAATTGTATCTTTTATGCACTTCATGGAAAGAAAAATTATTCGAACTTATGATTTACCATTCGAACTAATTAATAATCGACTCTTTGTGACAGTGTGACCATAATTAATTTATTCCGCTTTACTGAAATCAATACCTTTTAATTTTTAATTCTGTATAATTATTGTTCTTATTACCCAATTAGAGGATTAATGATTTCTTGCTTTTTGCCATTTTTCATATATACACGTGGCACTCTTGGTGAAATCATACAAGTTACTTCATAATTGATTGTATCTAATTTAGCGGCCACATCATTAACAGATATTTCCGCTTCATTTTGAACACCAATCAACGTTACCTTTGTTCCCGGTTTTAAATAATAAGGGAGTTTCACCATACATTGGTCCATACATATACGACCTACTATTGGCACTTCTATTCCTTCAATTAATACATGTTGTCCCTGTAATTTTCTTATCCATCCATCCGCATAACCTATCGGAAGAGTCCCAATCCACTCTTCTCCTTCTGCTTCATAGGTTGCACCATAACTGACTTTATCGCCTTTGTGTAGTTTTTTTACTTGAACTAACTTTGTATGCAAAGAAAATGCCTCATGTAATGGATAAGGTAAATCACTTTCAATTTCAACAGAAGGTGTTAAACCATACATAGTGATTCCCATTCGTACTGCATTGTATTGCAATTCCGGATGAAGTAAACTCGCTGCGCTATTACTACAATGAACCATTTCTGGCAACTTCGAAAAACAAGCAAGTAGTTCCTTAAAACGATTTATTTGTTTTCCAAAGTAAACAGAGTTCTTTTCATCAGCTGTAGCAAAATGAGTGAAGACACCCTCTACCTTAAAATAACTTTGGTTATTTAGAAATTCTTCTACATTCTTAACTTCATCCTCTTCACGAAAACCAATTCTCCCCATTCCTGTATCGAGTTTAAGATGAATTGGTAAATATGTTTCCTCTTTTAAAAATTCACTTGCTTCCTTTAGCCAATCCAAGTCATGAACAGTTAGAGTGATATTATACTCCCTTGCAACCTGTACATCATTTGCTCTTGAAGCACCTAGAATCAGAATTGGTGCTGAAATTCCACTTTTCCGAAGAGAAATAGCCTCATCCAAAAATGCCACTGCTAAATGAGTTGCTCCAGATTCTAAAGCTGTCACTGCAATTTCCTTCGCTCCATGCCCATAACCATTCGCTTTAACTACTGCTATTAATTTACTTTCCTTTTTTAGTCTATTTTTTAGATGGCTCACATTATATGCAATAGCATCTAAGTCAATTTCCACCCAAGTATCCCGATAAAAAGTTGTTTCTTGGTCCACTACTTCACACTTCCTTAAATATAACAAGCTTTTATGTGTAAATTATTCTACTGTTTTATCCACTTGTCAAATCGACCTAGACCTTTTTTATAAAAAAAAATGCAGCCTCCTTTTTAGAAGCTGCTATAGCCATTATTTTATGGCTTCACCTTGTACAGATTGTGCTACCGTTACTAGTTCTTCGCGAGAAAGATTGTTGGATGCAATCGTATAATCTACACCTTCAAAAGTCCATGAAACTTTAGAATCTGTTAATTCTCCAATCGTAAATCCTAAATCAACAGGATCTCCACCACTAACTACTGGACTTGCAGTTGCTGGTGATACTTTTGCCTTTTCTTCAATAATAGTGTAAGATTTCTCTCCACCTTCATAAGTCAATATAATACGATTACCATCATCATTTGCAATCTCTTTTTCCTCTACTAAGCTTACTCCTTCAAGTGTTTCTTCGGGATATTTCACACTAAAATCTTCATCCTCGATTTCTCCCATTACCGGAATAACCATTTGAGCTGCTGTCATACTTTTTTGTAGATCAAAATCCTTTTCATCAAAATCTACATCAAACTTTACATTAGAGAATTTAACGGTAACTAGTGCCACTCCATCTGTATCCTTTACCTCTACACTAACAGGTGCTAAATTTTTCTTATTAAATTTAATCACTTGAGTCGGAAGTATTTTACTGTTCTGATAACGAGTTTTTGTTTCAAACACATAATATTTATCCGTAGAAGAGAACTTAAGATCCTTATCTTCTTCTATATCTTTTACTAAAGATTCATATAAATATGCTTGACTACTATTTTCTGGCCATTCACTTTGGAATTTAAAGCTTTTGTTTAAAGCAGGTGTAATAACATAAACACCTGCTTTATTTTTTAGAATCATCTGGCTTTGTTCCTTTTTGGAGTTCTTTAAGTTAACCCGGTAAAAACTAGGCTCTTTATGCCATGTTTCCACCTCATATGTTTGTGGCTCTGTCCCCATTTTAAGAGTCATTTCGGCATCTGCTTTATAACCCTTTGTTTCAACCTTTTCCTTTAAATCTGCTAGAACATCTTCTTTTGATTTCGTTCCACAGGCAGTTAATAAAAGCATTACCGTTAGCCCCACAAAAAGCAACCAAATCTTCTTGTTCATTTCTTCAACTCCCTTATTCTCATTTCACGGTAAAAGAGAGAAAAAAACGGGAATTTTTTGCTTCTAATAGAAATGACTTTCTATATTTACTATCTCTAAAAGAAGCCCCTTACCCCCATACTTGTCTCTCCTATTTCTCTATGAATATATGAGACAACCTTAAAGAATATGCTAAAGGGATTGTTAACTCTTAACGAAGAGCAAGAAGTTTAAAAAGGCGCTAAAGAATAATACAAAATATATCCTATAATGGAAGGAAAACCTCTTATGTTTCTTCTATTATTACCTGAGCAAAGGCATATTCCTTGCTATGTGTAATAGAAACATGTACTCCCTTAGATAGCGGTTTAATTATTATTGGTTTCCCAGAAGCCTCCTTTCCAATTTCTATATCGAGAAAACTTACTTTTGAACCAATACCAGTTCCATATGCCTTAGAAAAGGCTTCTTTAGCTGCAAATCTTCCTGCCAAAAATTCTACTTGCCTATGGCCAGAGAGCTTTATATAACTTTCTTTTTCGTTAGATGTGAGAATTCGATCAATAAAAGAAGGCTTTCTTTGTACGAGATCTTTTATTCTATTTAATTCTGTTATATCAATTCCAATTCCTTTAATCATGGGACAACTCCTTCTAATTCAGGAATACGATGCATAAGATATTGTATCTTTTTCAATTGTTTGGCTATTATGTAGTAAGAAGCATATAAGGAGGGTTTATTTTCTTGTTTACCAGAAGAGAAAGTTTGAAAGAATATATTACCTATTATCCGGTTGTATCTCTCATTTTACTCATTCATATCCTTTTATTTCTTTTAACAACCTTACCCATTTTTCCGGCGAAAGCTATTATGGGGTACTTGATTGGCGTAAACTTATATATTACCCAAGGAGAATGGTGGAGACTTATTACTCCTATTTTCATTCATAGCGGTTTTAGCCATCTTTTATTTAATAGCTTTAGCATTTTTCTCTTTGGGCCAGGCTTAGAGAAAATTGTAGGTAAGTTCAGGTTTTTGTTTATCTATTTATTTACTGGGATAGCAGCAAATATTATCACCCTATTTATTGAACCACTTACTTATGTACATTTAGGTTCTAGTGGTGCCATCTTTGGATTATTTGGTTACTATATTAGTATTGTCGTTTTCAAAAAAGACATGATGTCAAAAAGTAATGCACAAGTCATTACAACCATTGCCGCTCTAAGTCTAATTATGACATTCTTACAACCAAACATAAATATAGTTGGGCATATCTTTGGTTTTCTAGCTGGTCTTCTAATTGGAAGCTTTACTGAATCAAAAGGAAAAAACATTATCTCTAGCTATAAAGTAGAACTAATGGAATTAAAAAGACAAATTCAATCAACTAGAAGACCAGAAACAAAAACTGTCGTTATCTTATTTATTATCGTCATACTTGCTTTAGTTGGATTGTTTAGTCAATATTAATCGGAGGGATCAATGCCTGACCTTCCTTATAAAAATCTATTTAAGAGAATACCAATTATATATTTTCTGAACATCTTCTATAGACATATCCTTAACAACCGTTGCAGCTACTCCACTCCCTGATGCTACATGGCTATATACCGATCCAAGTTGACTCTGTCTTTGCCATGGCCCTTCTGTACAAGATAAAGCTTGGATTCGATTTCTCATCATAATAATAGTGGACTTATCGACCTGTCGAGTGCAGAGAGTTAGTTGTCTATTTGATAAATAGTAGCCTGCAGAACGATATTTTAAATAGCCCCACAAAGGCAAAAGAATAAACAGTACTAAAGATAATAATCCCCAACCATGGAAATTATAAATAAGTAAAAAGGCAATCGGAATTGCAAACCAGCTATTTCTCAACATATATCGCCAGAGAGCTCGTGTTGGAAGAGGTGTAATAGATTTATCTATTTCATAATCAGGCACTATTCTCTCACATATCTTTCCTAAGTCTTTCATCTTCACAATTGGTATCGTTAATACAGTAGACGCTTCTATGTCGACTACCGATCCACCAGCACTAATAATATTTAGACTAACTAGGTTGAAGGGCTGTCTTATGATACTTTCACTAATTTTAATTGCCTGAATCCGTTCTAATGGTATGGTAAGTTGTTTCTTTTCAAATAAGCCTCTTGTTATAATGATATCTTTCTCCGATTTACTTAAAGTAAAATTCGCAAATTTAAGTATAGTGATTAACAACGAACAAATCCATAGTATGAGGAAAACTAAAAAGACAATCATCGCTATTAATACTACTCCATTATGGACAAACTGACGGATATGTGAAAATATCATGCCATAAGGGATAAAATCTTCAAATTGAGAAATGAAGGCAAAAACAGCAGAAATGATGACCCCTATTCCTCCAGAGGTAGCTGCCAAAACCATTAATTGCCTATTCGTAATACGATAAATGATTTCCTCTTCTTGAATACTTACATCTTTCTCTTCCTTGGAAAATCCTCTTAAACTGTTAGTGATAAACGCTTTTAAATTTTCCGCCTCCGACTTTCGGATAGCTGTTAGTTCTGCCTCCGCTTCCTCTGAACTACCAGCTGTTTCTATTTTAACTTTTACTAAATGAAATGGTCTATGCAGTAAGCCTTCTGTGTAGTCTATACTTTGAATTCGTTCAAATGGGATGTAGCGTTGTTTTTTTACAAAAACACCGTATTCTATCCTTAACTCTCCTTCTGCCAAATAAAAAGTGAAGTAATACCAAGAGAGAATACAGGTTAGTATAAACCCAATAAGAAAGACACTTATGAGAATAAATGTTAAAATTCCCCATTCAGAAGGTCTTCCTCCAACTAAGATCAAGCCAATAAACGGAAATACCAATTCTTTAAAGTGTTTAATCATTCGATAAATAATAGTGATTGGATGAAGTCTGTTTTTTTCATACATCTTCTTCCGCCACCTTTACCTTATTCGAGATAAACTGTCTTATTTCTTCTGCTTCTGACATTTCCAGTGCTGGTATTTCATGTGTTGTTGCAGCAGTAGAAATTACGATTGTTGCTAGGTTATACTTACGCAAAAATGGACCTTGCTTCATATCGACATGTTGGACGCGAATCATAGGTATAAGCGTTTTTTTTACAATAATAACACCTTGTTGTATTTCTACCTCGTCCTCTCTTACTTCATATCTCCATCTTCTCCACCTTAATTTCGGTAGTAACACAATAACAAGATAGGCATAAACCAATATCATAAGACAAGCCAAACTTATTAACCATGGGTACCATTCCAATATAATCGAGAGTATGATTACTAGAGCGCTTAAAAAACTAAGTGTGATTAATGAAGAAATAATGCCTGTAAAACGCCATACCATTCTTGCCTTTTCTGACAATCTATTTCTTGGCTCTTTCAACAAAGATATCCCCCTTATCTAATAGTGCTGTTAAAGTATCTACGTTGTTAAGCCGTTTTTGGTTTCACTGTCCTTTGAAAGTAAAAGATGTTGCATCAATAAATTGGATCGTTTCTTTCTTTTTCAAATCCTCTACTAAGCGAAATAAAGCATCATCCTTTTTCTTCGCTTCAATCATACAGTGTATTTCTGGCAAAGAGTGATTGACCTTTTTTATAAAAGAATAGAAAGTGTCTACATCTATATAATCTGCATGTGCTCTAGGATCATTTTGTGATTTTGGACTAGAGATATGCATTTTCAATGGCAACTTAGACCTCCTCCAAGTTTCAGCAATGCGATCCCAACATTCCTCCCAATTAAGATCCTCATTATTAACCATGTGATGATGTAAATCAAAAACACAAGGAATCTGTAACTTTTCACACAAATACAGCACATCATTTACAGCAAACGTAGTATCATCATTTTCCAATATAATCATTTTCTGAAGAGGTGGAGGGACAAACCCCCAATTCGTAATAAATTGCTCTAATGCTAGCTCTTTATCCTCATATCCACCACCTACATGGAGTACACATCTATGTTCAGGGTCGATCCCCATTCCTTTCAACAATTTTTCATGCATGGTTAGCGTCTTTAAAGATGTCTTTAATATATCTGCTTGACTACTATTCAATATAACAAAATGATCTGGATGAAAGTCTACCCTCATTGCGTACTTCTGTATGAACTGACCAATCTCTTTTAAAATCGGTTTTACCGGCTTTATATAATTCCATGAAGATAAATCTGGGTGATTAGCTAACGGAATTAATTTAGAGCTAAAACGAAAGAAATGAATGTCATTTCCTACATTATGTTTTAATAATCGAAGACAATTTTCCAAATTACTATTTGCAATTCTTTCTAATTTCCTTATGGCAGCTTCTTTATCCGGTATAGCTGAAAATTGCTTATATGTCATCGTTTGGGAGGGGGATGCATTTTGTAAGTGTACGCTCATTGCTACATATCCTAACTTAAACAGAGTCATCTAATCATCCTTCTTCTCTAGTTTCACTTAGTATATGCAAAATTAAACTAGTTTACATTCTCTCTTGATTAATCTCTATCTATAAATAGATATTAGGGATTAGGAGTCATTTAAACGTAAAAAAGCTACCTGTCTCTAACAGAGATCAGATAGCTTCCTTTTTGTTATTATTAACGATAAGATTTAGATTTTGTATAGCCACCATTTGAGCTTCCTTGGCGTTTGTTATTGCTGCTACTATAACCTTGGCGCTTTTGTGAACTATAATTACGCTTATTACGATCGTTTTTATCATATGGTTTACGATCTCTTCTTGATGGAAGTGGCTTTTCTTCCGTTAATTTGACTGGAGTAGTATCCGGTTCTTTGGTTAACATTTTTATAACTGCTGCAACGATAGTAGATGGATCTTTTTGCTCTAGCAGTTGGTCAGCTACACCTTTATAAGGTTCTAAATTATTTTCATCAATAATTTGGTTAATTTTTTCGATTACAGCTTTTTGTTGCCCTTCTATTGCTTGATCAACAGTTGGAGGAATTAATTTTTCCATTTTACGCTTTGTCGTTTTTTCTACAACTTGAAGATAAGATCTCTCACGATACGTAATGAAAGTGATAGCTACCCCTTCTCTACCAGCGCGACCTGTACGACCAATTCGATGTACATAGCTTTCAGGATCTTGTGGGATATCAAAATTATATACATGTGTTACCCCAGAAATATCAAGACCTCTAGCAGCTACATCTGTAGCAACAAGAACATCAATTGTACCTTCTTTAAATTTACGAAGTACAGACATACGTTTTGCTTGGCTTAAATCTCCATGAATTCCTTCTGCAGTATAACCACGAAGGTTTAACGCCTCTGAAAGTTCATCTACACGGCGTTTCGTACGGCCAAATATAATAGCTAATTCTGGTGATTGTATATCCAATAATCTAGTTAGAATATCAAACTTCGTCTTTTCTTGCGTTTCTACATAATATTGTTCAATACGAGAAACGGTCATTTCTTTCGCTTTAACTTTTACTAATTCTGGATCTGTCATAAAACGTTCTGCCATTTTTCTAATTGGAGCTGGCATTGTAGCAGAGAATAATAATGTTTGATGTTCTTCTGGTACTTGAGATAGAATTGCTTCAATATCATCAATGAATCCCATGTTTAACATTTCATCTGCTTCATCCAAAATAACAGTTGAAACATTATCTAAACGCAATGTTTTTCTATTTATATGATCTAATATTCTTCCTGGTGTACCAACAATAATATGAGGGTTTTTCTTTAATGCACGGATTTGGCGATTAATATCTTGCCCACCAAAGATTGATAGTACTCTAGTACGTTTTCCATATCCAATTTTATATAGCTCTTCTGATACTTGGATAGCTAGCTCTCTCGTTGGAGCAATGATAATACCTTGGATAACTTCTTTTGTTACATCGATTTTATCTACTAAAGGCACTCCAAATGCAGCTGTTTTTCCTGTACCTGTTTGAGCTTGCCCAATTAAATCTTTATTTTGAAGACTTAATGGGATTGTTTCAGCTTGAATTGGTGTTGCTTCTTCAAACCCCATTCTCTTTAAAGATTTCATTGTAGCTGGGCTAATCCCTAAGTCTTGAAACTTTACCAATATATCCAATCTCCTTCTAGTCATTAAAAATATTCAACAAGTAAGTGAATAGAATCAAACTCACTTTTCATGTATGTACCCCATTCTTATGAACCATATTAAAAGGGCAAATGAATAACCTTCTGCCCTTTCCCCAAACAATTATTTAGAAGACCAAATTATTTTTTTGAATGATAATTTAATTATCGGTTTACCCCGATTTACAAATGTTATTTGGAGATCGATGAGGATATGCTTATATTAAATCCTTCTATATGAGATACTATAAATTTCGAGTAAAATTAGAGGAAATATTTCAAATGACGTCTATTTATTTTGATATAAGCTAATATGAAAAATTAGCCAAATACAAAGAAATGTTAACTTTTAAATCAATATTTGGTAATGAAAACAACATTCATTTCTCTCTATTTGACTAAATTATCTTTTTTCTCAATGGTATCATTATGCCCAAAACTTTGGCATTGTCATCCTACTTTTAAAAATAATCTTATCACTTAAAAAAACGGTTTGCAATAAATTGGCTATTGGAAAACCCTGATTTTATGCGTGTCTTTAGTACCTTTTTTATGTAACCGTTTTACATTCAATGAACTAGATAATGTGGAGTGAAGATGAGTTAAACAAGAGAGGAGTTCCTATTACACCTTCAGAAATGCCAATATTTCTTCAAATAAGTGTTGACTACTGTCACTATGGCAAATAAGATGCTTTGAATCTTTTACATAAATGATTCTCTTTTGCTCTGCACGTATCGTATTGTATAAATATGCCGCACTTTTCAAGGGAACTATACCGTCACTATCTCCTTGCGCAATAAAAGTAGGTATTTGCACTTCAGGAAGTTTTGGTCTTACATAACGGACAAGCTTTCTAAATTGTATAGCTGCAGCAAGGGGGGTATTTTTTATTTTATTCGTATAACGAATATACAATTCATTTTCACTTTGCTTTCCTTTCACTAAATCAAGAACTATTTTTGTTATATCTTTACCTAACTGTCTCGGATTTATATAATATGCAGCCGCACTTAATAATATTAATTTATCAACTGGATATTGTGTGGTTAAATAACTAGCAATAAGGCCACCCATAGAAAAACCAATCACATAAACTTTTTCATGTGTATTTAATAATTTCTCTAATTCTTTTTCCGCATAAACAAGCCATTCATGATAACTAATTCCTTTTAGTTGAAGATTTTCCCCATGCCCCGGCAAAGTTGGAATCGAGACTTCCCAATCCGTATTTTGTTCTATAAATTTAACTAAAGGCATTACTTCATTAGGAGACCCTGTAAATCCATGAATACATAAACAAGCAGTCATAATGTCACCTCTTTTTTATTACATTTCACACTAATTGATTAGAATATTCACTTTATTAACTTGCTATTTATAGGGTGTTATATTATTTTTTATGAAAGTTTTTTAAAGTTTACGTGAATTTTATTTCAAATCCATATTATCACTTTTCTGAGGTAAAGAGGGTTGAGGCGACCTCTCATTTCCCTTTTCACTCTCTTTTTCAAGTAAAAGGGCTTTGAGGCAGCCTCTCATCTCTAAAAAAGGCCAACAAACCTTCCCAATAATGATTATTGTAATGCCTTCACTACTTCTTCTAGTTTCATCCCTCTAGATGCCTTAACTAATACAATAGTTTCATTATTAATTAATGGTAATAAACTAGCTATTAATTCCTCTTTATCAAGAAAAGCATGCACTTTATCTTCCGGAAGAACTGTTTTTGCCCCCTTCGCTATTAAAGTACCTAGTCTACCAAAGGTAAATACCTGGTCAATCCCTTCAAGATGTTTACCCATCTCATAGTGATATTCTTCTTCCGTTTCGCCAAGTTCGAGCATATCTCCTAGAACAATAATTTTTTGCTTAAATCCAGGTAGGTTTTTCAACACACTAATAGCAGCATGCATAGATGTTGGACTTGCATTATATGCATCATTAATAATCTTTACATCTGATTTTCCGGATAACATTTCCATTCTCATATTTGTTAGTTTTAACGTTTGTAGACCCTTATTCATTTCATCAAAAGAAATTCCAAAATAATCAGCTACTAACATAGCAGCTAGAGCGTTCAAAATATTATGGTTTCCTAGTACAGGAAGTTCAAACTTTTCATTTGATTTATTAATCATAAAGGAACTACCTTGTTCAAGCGCTTCTATATTAGAAGGATATAAGTCATTCAATTTACTCATTCCAAATGTTCTTATATCTAGCTTACTATCCTGAACAGCTGTTGATAAAAGTGGTTCATCGCCCATGTATACGAAACGACCATTTTCTTTTAATCCATTCAATATTTCTAATTTAGCTTCTGCTATACCTTCTCTTGAACCTAAATCCAATAAATGAGATTCTCCAATATTCGTGATAACAGCAATGTCTGGTTCTGCTAAGCGTGATAAAAAGTCAATTTCCCCTCTACCACTCATGCCCATTTCTAATACTGCAATATCTGTATCCTCTTCAAGGCCAAGTACTGTTAATGGTAATCCTAAATGGTTATTATAATTACCTTCCGTTTTTTGCACCTTATATTTTAAGGAAAGCAGACTTGTAGTCATATCTTTAGTAGATGTTTTCCCGTTACTACCTGTTATGCCTACTACTTTAACATCCAATTCCTTTAAATAACTTTTTGCAAGTGCTTGAATTGCCTTTAGAGAATCTTCTACAAAGATAAGAGGAAGTTCTTCTGGAGGATTTGGCACATCCTTTTGCCAAAAGGCTGCTGCAGCTCCCCTTTTAATTGCATCTTCCACATATTGATGTCCATCTGTTCTTTCACCCTTAAAAGGTACAAATAATTGACCTGCCTCAATCTTTCTAGAGTCAATGGTGACACCCTTGACAGTGACGTCACTATAACTACTATTAAACTCCGCACTTCCTGCCATTTTTGCTATATCTGCATATGTACGAGTAATCAATTAATACCCCTCCTTTAATACATTCACCATATAAGATTACAAAAGAAGAGGCTACTAATAAAGCCTCTCCATTTCAACCAATTGATTTAGATAGTATATTTAATCGTTTGTTTCTCAGTATGTCTTTCTATTGCAAGATCTACTAGCTTATTAATCAAATCAGCATATTCCAATCCAGTATGTTTCCATAATAACGGGAACATGCTGAAAGGAGTAAAACCAGGCATTGTATTTACTTCATTTATATAAACTTTGCTATCTTTTGTCAGGAAGAAGTCAGCACGTACAAGTCCGGAACAATCAAGTGCTTTAAATGCTTTAATCGCGTCTTCTTTAATGTTTGCATATTCTTCTCTTGTAATATCTGCAGGAATAATTAATGCTGTATTTCCATCTTCGTATTTTGCCTTATAATCATAAAAGTCTGTTTTCGGAACAATTTCACCAGCTACAGATACTTCTGGATAATCATTACCAAGGACACCAACTTCCACTTCACGAGCAGTTAATCCTTCTTCGATAATAATTTTACGATCGAATTGGAATGCTTCCACAAATGCAGCTTCTAATTCTTCTCTTTTCGTACATCTGCTAATACCAACACTTGAACCTAAATTAGCAGGCTTTACGAAACATGGATAGCCAAGTTCTGTTTCCACTTGATTATAGGCAGCCTCTTTATCACTTTGCCAAGCACTTCTTATAAAAGCAGTATATTTAACTTGGTTTAGCCCAGCTACTTCAAAGATATTTTTCATGATTACTTTATCCATTCCAGCTGAAGAAGCCAATACTCCGTTTCCTACATAAGGAAGGTTTAAAAGTTCAAGTAATCCTTGTACCGTTCCATCTTCTCCGTTCGTTCCATGTAATAAAGGGAAGATAACATCTAAAGCCGATTCATCATTTGCTTGAAATAGAGCAGTAGAAAGTGCATTATTGCCTAGTTGAGATTGGGATGTAAATTCTAATTCCTTCACTGTCTCAACAGGTCCCATTAATTGTGGACCTCTTACCCATTCACCACTCTCGGATATGTAAATTGGGTGAATATCATATTTATCTGTATCTAAAGCTTTTATTACTGCTAATGCAGTTTGCAAGCTAACTTTATGTTCAGCAGATTTTCCCCCATATAATAAACCAAGTTTCTTTTTCATTATTAGTACCTCCATTTATTAAAGTAAAACTTTAATGATCATAAATAGTTAAACTAATCGGGCTTTACGAGCTATTTTCCCCACTAATTTTCTTATCCTTTACCATGGGGATGATCTGCCCGTTAAAACGGGATCAATTGCACTTAAATATTCTACCACTATAGCCATAGCTTTAAAAAGAAAATCATGAAAGAATGACGATGATTTAATAAAAATCACATCATTTTGTAATACTCTGCTTTAAAAGACTTTATATTCCAATCACTCACTCTTAATACATTATGAAAAATACCCAGAAATGGAAGCTTATTCTTTTCATTTTTATTCTTAATCTTCTAACATCCATTTAATTATTAAACTATTCCATATCCATATTTATTTCACCTATCTACAACCATGAATGGACTTTTTTATCCTACTCTTTTTTAGTTGTTTTAAATACTTTAGCACTTCGTACATATTCTACATCTTCGACTTTACTTCGATAGTTAATCACTCTTGCCAACGCAAAGAAGTAATCAGATAAGCGATTTAAATATTGCAAAGGTAGATTGGGGATATCTTTACTCCCCTTCATTAGTGTTACCACCAATCTTTCGGCCCTTCTTGTTACTGTTCTCGCAATATGTATGGTTGAAGCTGCTTCTGTTCCTCCCGGTAAAATAAATCTTTCTAACGGTGGTGCTTCTTCCGTGAAAATATCAATTCTTTCTTCTAAATAACTAATAGCATCTTCTTTTAATTTTAACTCTCTTTTTTCTGAAATACTTGCTAAGTCCCCACCACAGTCGAACAGTTCATGTTGGATTTTCTCTAAATCCTCTATAATATCCTTAAATATATCACTCTTTAATTGAGAAATTGCCAGCCCAACAAAGGAGTTTACTTCATCAACTGTTCCATAAGCCTCCACTCGAATATCATCTTTATCCACTCTTCCTCCAATAATACTCGTTTGTCCTTTATCACCTGTTTTCGTATATATACGCATAATAAGTACCTCTTCCGTCATTAATTTTATATACCTTACTTTGTCCTTAATTAGCTTGAGACTCCTTAGATACTTTGAGCAACACTTCTTTTATACAATCGTATACACTCTTCGATAAAGATTCTTCATGATAAGTACTATTTTTCATTCCATCTACTAAGCTTCCCTGTTGTGTTGCTGCAATTAACACACTATCAGCTGACGCCCTTTCAGCCACTATTCCTGTTAGCTTATCTACAATCTGACTTTCAGCCAGTGCTGCTGTCTTTGCTTCTGTAATTCTCATTACGCTTTGAAGAAAAGCTTGATCAGACAATTCACCATTTATGAATGCCCAAATATGAATTGCTCCAAGAGTAAAATCTCGTTCTCTCTTATACTTTGTTGCTTCCCACATTTCCAATTCCTTTTCAACTTCAGCACATACTACTAATAAGAAAGATACTCCATTTTCTTTAATAAATCGTATTGCTATATTATCCAGCTGCCCCATTGTTAATAGCTTCACCGAATTACTCGGTTTTCCTCCATTTTCTTTACTGAAAGAATCAGCAAATATAGATGGGTTTTCACGTTGGTGAATCAAAAAATCTTTATACCACCCAAATCCTGACTCTGTAACTCCCACAGGAAGTGTCTTCAGAGCAAGAGGTGCTGATACCTTAACTTGTTCAGGCGTAATGGTTAAACAATCAAGATCAAGGCTTATGCCTTTTTCTTGTTCCCAGTTAGGTAGAATATTTATTTGGGGTGCATCACTAGTAGGATGAAATGTCCGTTTGATACTAGTTCGATAAATTCGTTTGATTCGTTCTTCCTCCATTACCTCGACGGGAATATCATCAATTTCTAACTTTCCATCATGAAGTAGAAGAAGCCTATCACAATATAAACTAGCTAAATTCAAGTCATGGAATATACAAATAACAGTAAGATTCTTTTCTAAACTCCACTCTTTCAAGCTATCTAATAACTCTTTTTGATAAGATAGATCTAAATGATTAGTTGGTTCATCTAACAAAAGAATTTCTGGCTCTTGTGCCAATGCTTGTGCTAAATATACTCGTTGCTTTTCACCACCAGATAATTCATGAATAGATTTATTCTGAAAATCAGAGATACCGGTTTGCTTCATTACTCTTTGAAGAATCTTTTCATCTTTCGAACTCCAAGATTGGAAAATCCCTTTTTGATGGGCATATCTTCCGAGTGATACAATTTCTTTTACAGTATAGGAAAAAGATTCTTGAACATGTTGTGGTAGTACCGCCATCACTTTCGCTAATTCTTTCACACCATATTCTTGAATTTTCTTACCTTTAACAACTATTTCTCCTCTATCTGTCTTTAAAATACCGCTTAGCAATTTCATCAAAGTAGTTTTTCCACTTCCATTAGGCCCTAGTATTCCTACTAATTCCCCTTTTTGCACAGAAAAGGTAATGTCTTGTACTACCTTTTCTTCTTCGTATTGAAAAAAGAGATGATTTACCTCAAGCATATTTCTAGCTCCTTCTTCTTCTAAGTAGTAGATTTGCAAACACAGGTGCACCAATTAAGGCAGTAATAACTCCAATAGGTAGCTCTGTTGGCGATATAATAGTTCTAGCAAATAAATCTGCAAGAATGGTAAATCCGCTCCCTGTTAAGACAGATAGAACTAATAGATGCTTATGATCAGGGCCAATCAATATCCGAACAAAGTGGGGGATAACTAATCCGATAAATCCTATTGTTCCAGATACCGCAACTGCTACTCCTGTCAACATAGAGCCAGCAAGTAAAATAATCATTTTTCTTCTTTGTACATGGATGCCAAGATGCTGTGCCCGCTCTTCCCCAAAAGCAAATGCGTTTAGTTCCTTCGTTTGGGAAAGAAGGATAAGAGAACCTACTACAAAAAAAGGTAGCATCATTTTTATATAACTCCAGCCCCTCATCGACACACTTCCTAAGAGCCAGCCAATAATCTGCCGTAATTCATTTCCTGTTAGGGCAATCATTAATGAAATACAAGCACTTAAAAACGAGCTAATGACAATTCCTGTTAAAATAATTGTTTCCACCCTCATGGAAGGATCTAGTCTTTTTGAAAAGAAGATAACAAATAATATGATGAGAAAAGAAAATAACACACTCATGAATGGTAAGGTAAAGCTACCTAGAAAGGGTATTTGCAAGTGAAAAAATAACGTAATAACTGCTCCAACTGAAGCCCCAGAGGATACCCCTAACGTATATGGATCTGCTAAAGGATTTCTTAATAACCCTTGAAATGCAGCTCCTGCTATAGATAGACTTGCACCTACTAAACCAGCAAGAATCACCCTTGGCAAACGTATATTTTGTACGATATTGATATGCATAGGATCTACATGATGAAGAATAGAATCAAATCCTATATAACTCACTAATATTTTTACAACGGAAAAGATAGGAATAGAAACAGTTCCAACTGCTATACCAACAATTATGGATAAAAGGAGAAAAAAAGCGGCATATATATAAGCCGCTTTTCTTTTAGTTAAATACTTCTGGGTAAACTGCTTTCGCAATTGTCTCTACTC
Source organism: Niallia sp. (assembly GCA_035556015.1). Lineage (GTDB taxonomy): Bacteria > Bacillota > Bacilli > Bacillales > Cytobacillaceae > Niallia. The sequence goes on from DATMFU010000120.1 coordinate 26,081, forward strand.
CTTCAACTATACGAGGACCAGAACGTGTAACAATATCATCGTCTACGTCAATAATCTGTTTATCTTTTACAGCTGTTACATCAGTCCAACCTTCACGTCCACTAATTGTATCTACCGTATTTCCTCCTACATCTGCTCCATATGTAGTAATAATAACATCTGGATTAGATGATATTACCGCTTCTTGATCAACCTGAATCCAACCATCTTCCGTAATAATATTTTCAGCATTTATTGCATTAAGCATTTCTTGCATAAACGTATTTTTTCCTGTTGTATAAATACTTGGTTCACCACTTACTTCAATATATACTGATTTTTTATCGTCATCCGATATGTTAGCAGCCTTTTCTTGAATAGCAGTCATTTTATTTTTCATACTATCAACTAGTTCAGCTGCTTCCGTTGTTTCTCCTGTAACTTGTCCAATCATCTCAATACTAGCGTATACATCTTCAAAATTAGTAGAATCATTTACAACAACAACATCAATACCTGCATCTCGAAGCTGCTGCCATCCTTCCCCAGCACTCTGCGCACTGGAAGCATGAGCTAAAACAACGTCTGGATTAAGGGAGATAATTTTCTCTATATTAATCTCTAGACCACCAACTTTTTCAATGTCAGCTACTTCCTCAGGATATGTATCATAGTCTGTAACCCCTACTAATTCTTCTCCGATTCCTAACGCGTAGACAATTTCTGTATTACTTGGCATTAGAGAAACTAATTTTTCTGGCTTTTCTTCTATTACAACTTCCTCACCTGCAGCATCTTTAATGGTTAAAGGATAGCTAACCTTTTCTGCCTGGGAAGTTTCAGGACTTTTACTATCTTCTGTTTTTGTCTCTCCACAAGCTGCTAACACACCAATTGCCAGCATCATTGCTAATAAAATAGAATAAAACTTCTTCATTTTTTATCTTCCTTCCTCTCAAATAATAATAGGCTATAGATTAGCCTCATTTTAAGGTGGAAAAATAAAAAAACATCTCTAGCGTTTTACATAGAGATGTTGGGATGTCTTTAAAAGTAATTTCAAAGCGCGCTCCACACCATCCTATCCTCGTAGGTTTTTTAGGTGCATAGAATTTGGCAGGTCTCCTGACTTATGATTAACGCAATAACAGAACCTTCCCATACAACGTACAGTGGCTACTCTCTGATTGCAATCATTTTACAGTGGCGGGACCGTGTTGGATTTTCACCAACTTCCCTTTTAAGAAACTGCCTTAG
>DATMFU010000121.1:0-8565 GCA_035556015.1 Niallia sp.
ACTCAAAGGAAGAACAAAAGGAAATTATTCTGTCGTTATACCGAATCTACAACAATCATGTTGATTCAAATATTTCTCATCAATCTAATAATTTTCTGCGTGAAAAATATCCAGATTTCCAAATAGATAATCATTCATATACACACATGTTTTATCATGAATGTCTGCGATATAAGGGTGAAATTGGCGAGGATAGAATAAATCAGCTTCATCGGGTATTTGATGTGAAGTTTGGTCATGTAGATGAATTATCATTTAAAGATTTTAATTTTTTCATTTCACCAGTTAATTATGGTGGAAGTTCCATTTCGGATTTCTTTTCTATTCTTGAAAGTGCAGTCCGTGAAGCGGATCGCAAATGGAGAGAAGATGAATTCGAAAAGCATCACAAACATAAGAGGAAACGACAAAGAGGGATGGATCGCTGATAGATATAAAGAATATAAAAAGTATCCAAATGAACATTCTTTAATTTGGAAAGTGTCTAGATAGAGAGAAGATATTTGAACGGCAAAAAGTCAGAGAAGGATACAAAGTGGGTAAAGATATTATAATAAGGGAATGGTGACTTGTTAGGTTAGTTAATATTAAGGCTCTGTTAAATAATATTGTTGATATTTAGCTTAATAAAGGACATCCATTAAAGGTGTCCTTTGTAGTTCTCTTCCAACACTGACAAAGCAGACTTGTTATCAGGGTCTTTTTTTAGAATTTGTATTGCTATATCGTTTGCTCTCTTTTTAGACAATAAATAGTCTGGAATTTCATAAAAAAATAGCAAATATTCCATACAACTAATATCATTCGGCACTAATTCAGCCGCTCTGGTTGCGTGAAAAAAAGCAGTTTGATATGCTCCATCCAAATGGTTCGATGCCATACAAAGAAGAAATGACGCTAAGTAATGCAGTTGGGCGGTTTCCCTTTCGAGTAATAAGTAATTCACAAATCTATATGGTATTAAATTTTCATTGTCATAAGCGATAAGAAAGAGGGAATCCCTTAATGTATCAATATCCATATTTAAAGAAAGATGTTTTGCTCTAACGAAATTTCCGCTTATTGCCCCTTGCTCAAATGATTCCAACTAAATCCCTCCAACTTATAAAACTGGTTATAACTGAAATGTTGATAATCTTAGCCTATCGTAAGTAGGTCGGTAGAGAACAATCGACTATCAATAACCATTAATTATTACGGAATCTGATTATGTCCAGGAATTAAACCCAGCTCAAATAATGGTTAAGGTATTTGGTTGCTCCGCCATTAAATTGTTCTTTCAATCCTTTTAAACGGCTGTGATAGTTATTACTATTTTGGATATGGCAGAGCTCTTTGCCTGTTCCTTCCTATCCGATTTGAAGGGGTAATGCTCCAATCGCGTGTCTGTTTAAAAATAGTAATGTTATACGTAATAGGCCATGAGAAATTACTCTTCTTGAAGTAAAGGTTGTTTTTTAAAGAACATACCGCCAATAATCTTTCGTAAACAAACGCTATTTTTGAAGAAAACGCGATAAAAAAAGTGGTTTGTTTTTCGGGTGTACTATCTCTTTTATAATGATTTAGATTAATTAGTCGCTATAATTAAAAAATCATTGATACAAAAGTGTATTTAAGAATATAACTCGGTAGCATATAATAATTATTTATTAAGTGAAAACTCTATTAGGTTGGAGAAGTTAATTATATGGTGAATTAGGTATGCCCTTACAAGTAAGTTGTTATGAAAGCCATTAAGTCTTATTCCACTACCATGAAAATAAACTTCTCTTATTACAAAAAAAGACAACACCAAAGAAGGCCCTTCTAATTCGTAAAAAAAGAGAGCTGCAATTCATTAATCTATAGATTGGTTGACTGGATTAAGAATCATTATAGACATCTTACTATTTTTTCATTCTCTGTGGTGAAGCGATGATTTTTTCGCTTCATGGATGGCTAACGGGAGCATCGGCACAATAACCGTTCTGGTACAGAACTTGAAGAAAATATAAAAAAAATGAAAGATTTCCTTTTATCGTGGGGATCCATTAATTATTATCGAATTGCTACTCATTTCAACATTGATTGTGTAAAAATCGCCTATCGTCTTTCTCGAACTCTATACAATCGTCTCAAATCCACTGGGAAGTATGGAACCCCGGAACGTCCGAGAGAAACGTACAAACGATTATACAAAAATAAATTCAAGACCTATGAGATTCAAGGAATACATTCGCAGATGTACAATTGAAAGTCAATTTAAACTTTTAAATAGCCCATTTGTAATTACATGTCCCTAGGTCGAGAAACGATGTATCAAGCATTAGACCCTTTCATCTCCCATGAAATTCATAAACTAATAAAGCTATATCATAAAGGAATGAGCGTTGAATACTTCGATAATCGGATTTCACGATATTCGAAGCAAGAAGGAAAATGCGCCGTTACAAAACGATTCTTACTGGCTAAGGATCTATACAGTCACCATAAACAACCCAAATTCATGAGTGGAAGTGATGCCTTTTATAACGTCGTTATCGTCCATCCGTTCGTTCATAAATTGATACACGCAACAAAACTAAAAGACGATTCTTAAATATGTGGAACTCCTTCGATTGGATGGTAAATAGTTAAAGAAAGTAAACCAATTCTGTAAAGTTTATAAATTGGAACCTAAAATAACTTGTATAGATGAATAGAAGGGAAACCTTCTATATTTCAACAAAGTGAAAGGGAGAATCATAGTAATTCTCCCTTTCTTACATAGCTAATCATCGAAATGCTTTATTTTGTTACCCAGCTATATTGATAGTGTTCATCTTCCATTTTCTGTGCCTTCTTCACTACTTTTAAAGGACGGAATGTATCAATCATAACCGCTAATTCTAGCGTTTCTTTCTTGCCAATACTGTCCTCAATTTTCCCAGGATGCGGACCATGTGGGATACCACTTGGATGAAGGGTAATGGATTCTTCCTTGACTCCCTTACGGCTCATGAAATTACCTTCCACATAATACAGCACTTCATCACTGTCTACATTACTATGGAAGTAAGGCGCAGGAATGGCTTCTGGATGGTAATCATATAAACGTGGTACTAGCTGAACATTTACAGCTCAACTACAAATGATGGTGTAGGTAGCCATTGGTTGGGACTGAATAATCTGGGAACGCAGACTCATTGAATAAAGATTTTAGGTAGTAACCAAAGAAGAGGTATGATCACAAACAATCTCAGAAAGAATTTTGCAGCCCTGCATTTTTTCAAAGTGTTTTTTGGCTTCTTTTTCAGTGTCAAATTCAAACATAGTAATATGATTTCCTCTTTCATAAACATTGAATACAGTAATTACCCACATAAAAAGCCTCCAATTAAAAGAGATAGTTTTCCTTTTTTATTTATAGACAATTAACAGACTGTGTACAAAACTATACATGCCATTCTATTTATATTGAGATAACACCTAAAATCAATGCTGCTATTACCATTACTGTAGTCGTTCCTAGCGCCCATTTGATTAAAAACCGCTGTAGATCACTAAATTCTATTCCTACCATACCTATTAATAAGTGAGCAGCTGCCACTAAAGGACTTATTACGTGTACAGGCTGACCCAATATAGAAGCACGTCCTATTTCAGCAGCGCTAATTCCATAAGATTCAGCAGCTTGAGCAATAATAGGAAGTACACCAAAGTAAAAGGCATTATTGGACATGAAAAAGGTGAAAGGGGCGCTTAAAAAAGCGACTATTACTGGTAGATATGGACCGAATGCCTCTGGAATCAGTGATACTAACGTATTCGCCATTGCATCAATCATCTCAGTTCCTGACATAATACCTGTAAAAATACCAGCTGCAATAACAATAGAAACTACAGCTACAGCGTTCCCTGCATGAGAAGAGATGCGTTCTTGTTGATCTTTTATATTTGGATAATTAATTAATAAAGCAAGGCCAAATGCAACCATAAATAAAATCATAAGAGGAATAAAATCCATAATTAAACAGACCATAAGCACGAGTGTTAAAGCAAAATTAAACCATACTAGTTTTGGGCGGCGATATTCAGGTTTCTCTATACTTGTAACTGATTCACCAGCAATCGCCACCTCTTGATATGCATTTTCAATCTCTAAAACGCCTAGTCTTTTACGCTCTCTTTTTCCTAAAATAAAAGATACAAATAGAACCCATACAAGTCCCAATCCCATTACAGGAATGAGCGGTAGGAATAGTTCGGAAGAGTCAATATTCAAGGAACTCATGGCCATAGCAGAAGCTCCTCCCCAAGGAGTCATGTTCATTACTCCCATCGATAACATAGCTACTCCTGCTAGTATTAAAGGGTTCATTCCTAAACGTTTATAAAGCGGCAGCAAAGAAGAAACTGTAATCATATACGTTGTTGTCCCATCGCCATCCAAAGCAACCATCATGGAGAGAACGGCTGTACCGACGACAATTTTTAAAGGATCTCCTTTTACGATTTTTAATATTTGAGTAATAAGCGGATCAAATAATCCTGAATCGATCATAAGTCCAAAATACAATATCGCAAAGAATATCATGATGGCTGTAGGGGCTATATCTTTCACACCCTCAAACATCATAGATCCCATACCTTCAGCAAAACCCCCAATCAAGCCAAATAGAATAGGCACAAGCATAAGGGCCACAAGTGGCGTTAGACGTTTAGACATAATTAAATACATAAAGACTGTAACCATAGAAAAGCCTAGAAAAGATAGCATGAGTGATGTCCTCCTTTTTTATGGATAGAGATTTCAAACAGAAGGGAAATGTAATCTTCATTAAAATCACGTCAGTTTTCACCTTTGCTAGGTAGCACATGATTTAAAGAAATTTAATAGAGAGACACCAAATATGCACAAAGCATATAATTTTGTGATTCCCTCTATCATCTGTTTTGAAAACGCTTTCTAACCTGAGGATATCATGGAGAACATTATGAGGAATATATATAACCAATATTTTGAATATTATTTATAAACATAGTTTTTTTTATTTTTTTCACGAAGAAATATCTTACTTTATGTTGATAATTGTTTAGGAAATTTATTATTTTAGGCAGTGAATATTCAAAACTAGTTTCTACATGTATGGATATTTCAATTACAAGCGATATGAACGGAATACATCATGTATTTAGTTGAAAAATTTCTTCATTGCAGGCTCCCAGTTTTATAAACACCCTAAAGTGGTTGGATTTACCACCTTTGACAAGCAAATGTAAAACTAGAAGATTGCCATTTTAGATATATAATAACATTATGAAAATATGCCGGGGTTGCGGGAAAGCGAGGAAAAACGATTGGGAGAAGGAAGTAAAAAACCACGGCTGCTTACACAGATGGTTATATTTATTTCTGTGATTATTCTTATTACTATTGTATCTGTAAGTGTTCTCTTTTCTTTGATGATTGATGATATGATTAAAACGGCCTTGGGAAATCAGGCCATGACAGTAGCAAAGATGACATCTCAACAGGAAAAAATTATTCATGCGTTTGAAGAGCCAGATCCATCGGTAATTATACAGCCAATTGCAGAAGAAATACGTGAAACCACAGGCGCTGGGTATGTGGTAATTGGAAATAAAGAAAATATTAGGTACTCTCACCACATAACAAAATATATTGGCAAGCCAATGGGTTCAAGTAACAGAGAGGTATTTGAAAATAATAGCTCCGTTATATATGAAGGAACTGGATTATCAGGAAAGGCGATTAAAGCGAAAACCCCTATTTATAATAACAATGGGGAAATCATTGGTGTCGCATCTGTTGGTTTCTTAACCTCTGAAGTAGAAGAAAAAATACATAGCTACCGTCTTAAGTTACTTCATTTTTCTATCTTTATTTTGTTGGTTGGGGTAACGGGAGCTATTATTATTTCAAAGAGGATAAAGAACTTGATTTTTAATCTGGAGCCTGAAGAAATCTCCTTTTTATTTAAAGAAAAAGAAGCTACCCTAGAATCAATCGGAGATGCCACCGTTGCAGTTAACAAAGACGGAGAAGTAACATCTATTAATAAACGGGCAAGGGAGTTATTGAAACATGATGCCATCAAGAAGGGTATGAGAATGGAGCACAGCCGTTTAAACACACTGATAGAATCTGTAATGGAGAGCCAACAAAATGTTATTAATCAAAAAGTAATCTTTGGCCATCAGTTGTATTTAGTTGATGCCTCTCCGATTTTGGAGAATCAAAGAATAAGAGGAGCCGTATTAACTATTCGGCCTGTTTCTGAAATTGAGGAAATTATAGAAGAGGTTTCCAAAGTACAAAATGTTTCCGATCATATCCGGGCTCAAAATCACGAGTATTTAAATAAATTAAATACTATTTATGGATTGATTACCCTTGAACAGTATGATGAGGCGAGAGAGCTTATTTCAGAAGAAGTCAAAGAACGTCAAGATATTGTGGTATTCTTAACCTCTTCAGTTAAAGATCCTTTTATTGCGGCTTGCCTGCTCGGCAAAATAAATCGATCAAAGGAATTAAAGGTAAATCTTGAAATTGATAAAGACAGCAATCTTGAGAGTATCCCCCCTGCATTAAATACTAAATTATTAGTTTCTATACTTGGTAACCTGATAGATAATGCTATGGAGGCAGCGATTCGGGCGAATGTTAACAAGGCTTATGTGAAAGTATCCTTTACCGATATTGGAAGCGATATTATTTTTGATATAGAGGACAATGGGGAAGGAATCCCTGAAGAATGGCAGGACATGATTTTTATAGAAGGGTTTACGACAAAAGAAGGAGAAAATCATGGTTTGGGACTAGCCATTGTCGAGAAGGCTATAAAAAAACTAAATGGGGAGATTTTTATTTCTAACAGTCATTCAGGAGGAGCTCAATTTACAATAGTTTTACCTAAAGGTAACTAAAAGAGGGGAGATTGATGATGAGCAAGGGATTAATCAAAGTAATGATTGTAGAAGATGATGAAACAGCGGCTAAAATTTATGAAAAGTTTACGGATAAAGCAGAAGGATTTCAAGTTATAGCCATTGCAAATACAGGGAAACAGGCACTGGATATGATTGATGTATTTACTCCGGACCTCATTTTGTTAGATGTCTTTCTTCCCGATATGAATGGGACAGATTTATTATGGGAGATTAGAAAAAAAATAAGAAGTGTGGACGTCATTATGATTACAGCAGCAAATGATGTTGACACTGTAAGCGAAGCAATCAGGGGAGGTGCATATAGCTATATCCTGAAGCCCATTATGATAAACAAATTTCTTGAGGTATTGGGACAGTTCAAAGATTCTAGAGAGAAACTAGTTAGATTAACAATTGTTGAACAAGAAGATGTTAACGATTTTTTCAGAGCAAAACAGCCCCGGGAAGAGTCTTTAGTCCAAGAGGAACCATCTGAAATATTACCCAAGGGAATTGATAAACATACATTAAAAAAAGTCAGGCAACAAATAAAGGAAATAATTGAAAGCATAAATGCGGATGAATTTTCAAAAATGATTGGAGCCAGTCATTCTACTGGCAGAAGGTATCTCGAGTATTTAGTTTCAATCAATGAGATGGAAGTAGAAGTTGTCTACGGAACCATTGGACGCCCTGAAAGAAAATACCGTAAGATATAATATAGGAAGTTTTCCTTTTGTGAAAACTCGCTCGTTAATCTTAGAAAGAGAAAACCTGACTAAGGCTTTGCATTCCTTAATCGGGTTATTTTTGTAGAAATGAAAAGGGGCTGTCATCAAAGGTCGGTTTTTACCGACTTTTTGAATGGACTGAAGGATACTGCCTTGCTTTATAGAATGGATGATATATGGATTATTTCTTATGTAAAGATTATTTTAAAGAACAACAGGAAAAGAGACTGTTAAAAAAGATCATTAAGTTCCTTTGAAGTGCTCATAATATGAAGAGGATACGCTAAAAGGAGATTTAAAAATGATTATTAAAAAGACAACAATAATTTTACCAGTGTTTCTCTTTTTTATATTTTCTCCAGCACTTGCATTCGAAACGACAGGCACTTTCAGAATTATTAATGATAAAAATGAGACTATTGTTTCAAAAGAAGTTTCATTTCAAGAAGGAGAAACATTATATGAAGTGACGAAAAGGGCATTTGACATAGGAGAGTCTGAAGGGAATATTATATCCATCAACAGTGTTCACTCCATTCCAGAAAAAAATATACACTGGGCTTTTTTTATAAATGGGAAGTTTGTAGAAGTAGGTTTAGATGAAATCACTCTCTATACAAATGATTATATAGTAGGAGCTTTAAGAAGTTGGGATGAGGAAGAACTTTTAAAATAAACAATATTTATAAATCGTACCTAAAATAAATATTGAGGAAAAGATTCTTTATCTGGGTATGATTTATGTCTTCTAGAGGTCTCGATAAATCTCTAAATTATTGGAATTGTATGCGTAAATTAAATTCCTAGAGGAGGAAAGAAGATTTTTAAAGTTAAATCTTCGATTATTCGTATAATATTAATTTTACGAATAATAGACAACGGAAATATACGTTTGGTATAATTTAGTTGTATTTCA
>DATMFU010000122.1:0-10984 GCA_035556015.1 Niallia sp.
ATCGGCATTGTAATATGGATAAAAGACTGAAATTTATTAGCTCCATCTATTTCTGCTGCTTCATAAAGGTTTTCAGGTATTTGCTTTAAACCAGCAAGAAAAATAATCATTGATGCCCCAAACTGCCAAATAGAAAGAATAACCAAGGTATATAAAGCATAGTCAGGATGTGAAATCCAAGCCTTTCCTTCGATACCAAAAAGAGATAAAAAGGAATTAACTAAACCATTTGAATCAAACATATTACGCCAAAGAATTGCAATTGCAACACTTCCACCTAATAAAGAAGGCAAATAATAAATTGTTCTATAAATGCCAATTCCCTTTAGTCCCTTTTTTAATAAAAGCGCTACCAAAAGTGCGGAAAGTAATTGGGTTGGAACAGATAACACAACAAATTTAGCTGTAACATGCACGGAATCCCAAAAATTATCATCATCAAAAAACATATTTTTATAGTTTTCTAATCCAATCCATTGTGGTGCATTTAATAAATTATAATGGGTAAAAGATAAATACAACGAGGCAATCATTGGGCCCAATACCAAACCAAAAAAACCGATCAGCCAAGGCGTTAAAAAACCGTATGCAATCAGACTATTCTTCGTTTTCGCTCGTAATGACATTCCTATCCCCCTCTATTAATCTAGTTCAAGAAGATCAAAACATTACCAATCTTCTTGAACTATACAGTTCCAATTACTTTGAATGTCTCTCTATTATTTTATTCAACTCTTTAAAATATTTTTTAGAAGCGTTGTCTACAGAATCCTTTTCAAATGCAATGGTTTCAACAGTTTGCTTATAAAGTTTTTGTTCCTCTACATATCCTGGATAAAGTGGTGTATATTCTGCATCAGATGTTTTTGTAACAAGATCAATATAATCTAAAACAACTTTATCTTCCTCTGTAGCAGAAGCACTTACTTTTTCACGAACCTCTGAATTAACTGGAATTCCTCTATCCATTCCTAATACTTCCCCTGCTTCAATATTGTTCACAAAGAAATTAAGGAATTCAGCAACTTCTTTTGGATGCTCTGTTTTTGCATTTCCAGCTAAAAATTGACTTGGTAAGAGTGTTACTCCATTTTTACCTGTTTTCGCATCATATGGAGGGATGTGGAATGTAAGTTCATCCTTTGTAGCACTGTTGTATGCAGCATATTGGTTTGAGAACACAAATTGCATAGCAACGTCTCCTCTAACTATTAAGGATTGAGCAGGGTCATCTTGGTTTTGAGTTTGTAATTCAGCAGGTGCAGCTGCTCCACTTTCTCTCATATCTTGCCATAGCTGGAACCATTCCTTTGCATCTTGCTCTTCAAATCCAACTTTTCCATCATCATAGGCTATCTTATCTCTTTGTGCTAAAAACATACCAAAACCATCTTCGTCAAAATCGAGAACTCCATATTTCTTATCAAGAGAGGTCGTAATACTTTTTGCTGTTTTCTCTAAATCTTCCCATGTCCAATCATCAGCAGGAATCGGTAAATTCGCTTTATCAAATGCTGTCTTATTCATGACTAAACCACCGGCATTGACACCAAGAACTACACCGTAAAACTTATCATCATATGTAGCAGCATTAATCATATTTTCAGGATGTTTACTTAAATCTAATTCCTTACCCATGTATTCATTTAGCGGAAGAACTACACCTTTTAATACATAATCATTTAAATTCCCCCCGAATTGAATGATATCAGGTGCATTCCCAGAAGCTAACTGTGTATCTAATTTTTCAAAATAACCTTCTAGACCTGAAAATTCCGGAACAATTTTCACATCAGGGTGAGCCTTTTCATATAAATCAATCACTTCTTGTGTCTTTTGTGATCTTTCTTGTCCACCCCACCATGTAAATCTGAGAACAATTTTGTCCTCATCGCTATCACTAGATTTAGAAGAACTTGATTGATTTGAACATCCTGTAAAAACTAGCAAGGCCGACATCATTAATAGAATCCAAGTAAAACTCTTTTTCATACAAAAATCCCCCTCTTTGACCAAAAATAGAAAACATTCCATTTGCTTAAGAAAAAGATAAAAATAGATACATAGATGAGATAGAAGCGTCTGGGTGCTAACGGTTTCAAACTACACCAATTGTAAATATTACAGTTACATGCAGTCCTATCTAGATGAATAAGATTTGTATCACGGGGTATAATCGATGTTAATAAAGCGGTTTCATTGATTGCTAAAAAAAGACTGAAAAATAACAACGTTGTTATTTTTGATTATAAGATATCTATTTTTAAATAGCAACAAAGATTTAAGAATATCCTATTTTGCACGCTTCTCTTTTTCAATAATTTGGTAATTTTGCACTATTTTTAAATAAGAAAAACATTACGTTTTTCCAGCAAAGTCAAAAAAAGCGCCGAATAAACTTGTTTTTTCTTACAGTCAATTCGGAGCCTTCAAAAGTAAAAATGGTACTTTATTACTCTATAAAAATTTCAAATGAGATGTTTTAGCTATTCCTAATCTTTTATGGTAATTGCAAGCGAAAATGTGCTTCTTTTTTTGAAAAGTAATAAGAAATTCCTCCATTTATATCTGTTCTTAAAATCTTTATTCCCCTCTCTTCTAATGTATTAATTACCTCTTCATTAGGATGGTTGTATCGGTTATTCTTCCCAACTGAAATCACTGCCAATTTAGGATTTATTTGTTCAATAAATCCTTTTGAAGACGAAGTTTTACTTCCATGATGACCTACTTTTAGTACGTCTATATTCTTCAGAAAAGGGAATATTTTCATTATATCCTTCTCTCCCTCTTCTTCTAAATCACCTGTGAAAAGCCAAGATAGACCAGCAATCTTAGCATACAACACGATAGCTCCATCATTCTTATTCTTATATACCTTCTGGAGAGGTGATAGGACATAAAAAGAAGAACTATCTACTTTCCAATATTCTCCTCCATTTATATATCGGATTGGTATTTTTTTCTTTTTCGCGAGAAGTAGAATTTCTTCTTCTTCTTGGGAAGGTTCTATTTTATTATTAGGTAAGACCAATTCTTTTACATTCATCTGTTCTATTACTGCTATACTTCCGCCAATATGATCCATGTCACCATGGGTCAGGATTAATTTGTCTATTGATTTTATTCCTTTACTTTTCAAATAAGGAACAACGACCTTTTCCCCTACTTCATAAGGATTGTTTCTTATACGCCAATTTTCCTCATTAAAGTTTACTGTTCCTCCAGTATCAATAAGATAGGTACCTTTATTATAAGGTAAATCTATTAATATACTGTCTCCTTGACCAACATCAATAAAAGATACCTCTCCTTTAGGATCATAAGTATTTCCGACATATTGAAAAATTAGTAATAACAATGGAATAGCAAATAAATATCTCCTAATTTTTCGAGGAGAGTTTTCATAAAAATAAAAGAAAAAAGGAAGACTAATTATATATAGACTTAATTGAAGTAATGAGGGTCTTCCTACAATTAATGTACTAAAAGGCAATTTGGACGTCTTTACAACTAGCCAGTCAGAAAGCGTCAACAGAACATCTAATGGATAAGAAAGAATAGAAAATAGGTCTGTAAAGAAAAATGATAGGAAGTAGAGGATTAGTAAGTAAGGTAAAACAATTACACTATAAAACGGAATATATAGTAGATTAGCTAGCAGTGACAGGGTTGGTATTTCATAAAAAAAGTATAGTAGAATAGGAAGAACAGAATATTCAGAAATAAAAGTAGTAAAGATATAGGTGTTAAAAGAAAGGGAAGAATTGGTGCGTAAAATAGAGGAGGAAAGAAGTAAAAAATAGCAGACTGTAAAGGATAATAAGAAACCGACATCATAAATAACACTCGGTTGAATAAGCACATAAAATAGGAAAACAACACTAAGAATATCTACAGTTGGAAGACGGGGGAAAATATTCAAATTTGTTTTAGCGAGAACAAGCATGGAGGTAAGTACAGCTCTAATTACAGAAGGACTCATACCGGTCAGAATAGCATAAAATGGCAAAAGAAGAATTAAAATAAGACTACTACGATCCTTTGTTACACCAAAACGAATGAGAAGAAAGTAAATAATTCCTACTAAGACAACGATATGAGAACCAGAAATCGCTAATAAGTGGACAATACCTAACCTTTGGTAGGCAGTTTGTAAATCATTATCCATATAATCTCGTTCCCCAAAAATAAGTGCTTCAGCAATTGCCATGGATTCAGATGTAAACCGTTTCTCTATCCATTTAATTCCAACTTCTCGTAACTTCTTCACATGTAAATATAAGCGAAAGTCAGCTTTCTTACATTGTTCGCTCGGAAATTTTTCCATAGACAAAATCCAATGAATCGATTTATTTTTCAAATAGGTTTTATAATCAAAGCTATTCTCATTTCTCGCCGTTGATGGCTCCTGAAGAGTACCTTCTAATGAACAAATCTGACCAATAAAGCTTTTATTTTCTAAATAGATTTTTTCCTTTTCTGACTTAATCTTGTATGTAATCACTAATTTTTCATTCGTTTTTCTATCTTTTCCGATTATACTCCATTTATCTCCATCAACTTTCTGTGCTTCTATAAATAGGATAGAAAAGACTGAATCTGAAGTACTAAGTTTTGTTACATTAGTATTAACAAAATACCAGCCTCTCCCTAAAAACAAACCAAAAATAGCGAACAAAAAAACGATCGTACATTTATTTGCTTTTTTAGACAAAATTAAAGTAATTAAATAAATTAGAAAAATAATCAAATAGATATAAAAATTTATAAATGCAGCTAATAAAGCGAATAGAGCAGAAATTGTGATAAGTATAAATTTACCCTTTATTTCGCATCTCTCCTTCTTTTCTATATAGATTTACTAGAAAAGATTCGTCATTTACTTACTTTTTGAAGGTTCTAAAGCAAAAAGTTCTTCTACTCTTTTTTCTATTTCATTTATTGATACTTCATTTGTGTTTTCCTTTAATTGTTTAACAAGGGACTGTACAAATTCTTTTTTTTCATTTGCTTTATCATCAAGTTCTATCTCTTTTTTTTCTACTTGAACAACAGAAATATTTGCTTGAGAAAATAATTCTAATGCATATGGATGATTCTTATAATCTGTTGAATAATAAACGGTTTTTATTCCTGCTTGTACAATTGCCTTGCAACATTGTAGGCAAGGAAAATGTGTTACATAAATATCAGCACCAGCAGTAGGAACGCCAAACTTAGCACATTGTAGTAAAGCATTCATTTCTGCATGAATGGTTCTAACACAATGATTATCAATAACATAACAGCCTTCATCAGTACAATGAACACCACCTGCTATACTACCGTTATAGCCACCAGCTATAATTCTTTTATCTCGAACGATTGTAGCGCCAACAGCTAATCTTGTACATGTACTTCTTAATGCTAATAATTCACTTTGTGCCATAAAATACTCATTCCAAGAAATTCTGTTCATTGCCCTCACTCCTCT
The DNA here is from genome assembly GCA_035556015.1 of Niallia sp. GTDB lineage: Bacteria > Bacillota > Bacilli > Bacillales > Cytobacillaceae > Niallia. The sequence continues at coordinate 5,477 of DATMFU010000122.1, forward strand.
AAATACCTTACATTATTTGTCCTTCATTTAGTTTATAAGGAAGTATTGATACAGTCAATAAAGGGTATTACTAGTAGATCATCTATTCCCCCCTTTTTTCCTCTTCTTTGTTGTCATTACCATATTTAAAAGACCTAATATCAACAATTTCTTATTGTAATGAATAATAAATGTCCAAATAAAGAACGACTTATTCTTCATCTTTCTATTTACTTAACAGTAATATAACTCTCAAGCTTTTCGTATGTTTTTTCACCTATTCCACTAATCTCCTTCATTTGTTCCTTTGAAGTGAATGTGCCATTTGTTTCTCTGTATTCGATAATTGCTTTTGCTTTAGAAGGACCAATTCCAGGTATTTCCTGAAGTTCCTCTTCACTTGCTTTATTTATATTTATTACGTTATTTTCAGCTTCTCCTTGACTATTAGTAGTTTGCTGTGACATTTCCGTCAAGGCTACACTCCCTTCTTCTCCTACAAAAGGAACATGGATGACCATTTCATCGCTCAATCTCATTGCAAAGTTTATAGCGTCCTCTTCAGCATTTTCTAACAAACCTCCTGCAGTTTTTATAGCATCATTCACCCTTGCAGTTTCATTCATTTCATAGACTCCTGGATATTTAACAGCACCTTTTACATCAACCATTATTACCGTATTACTACTTTCCACTTTCTCCACTGATTCATTTGTAATTAAATCATCTTCCTTGAGTGTATCTTCAAATGAGAAATACTCATTCTCTTCTTTACCTTCCATGGAAGGATATATTCGATAAAGTACTAAAAGAATAAGTCCTACACCAACAATTAATAGGAATTTTTTATTTTTTTGTATCCATATCATCATAACTAATCTTCCTTTCGTGGTATATTTGCCTTTTTTATTTCATATCGTTATATGAGAAACCGCTCATTACAGGGGGGAAGATACGTGAAAATAGGAATGATTGGTACCGGAAATATGGGGAAAATACTGATAGAAGCAATGGTTGAAGGAAAGGCTATTTCCCCCGAGGATTTATTTATTTATAATCGCACGAAAACAAAAGCTTTAGATATTAAAAAGTCTTATCCTGCGATTAATATTTCAGCCAATAATCAGGAAATAGCTAAAAATACAGATCTTATTTTTCTTTGTGTAAAACCACATGATACATTTAGCGTCGCTAAATTGATTGCTCCTTATTTAAAATCTCATCAATGCGTAGTATCGATAACTAGCCCGATTAATCCGATACAGCTTGAATCAGTATTACCCTGCTCTGTTGCTAGGATTATACCAAGCATAACTAATAGGGCACTAGCAGGTGTTTCTTTATTTTCATTTGGAAATCATTGTACAGATCAATGGAAAACAGAATTATGGATGATGTTTGAAAATTTTTCTACTCCTTTAGAAATTGAGGATAGTATTACGAGAGTGGCATCAGATATTGTTAGTTGTGGTCCTGCATTTTTTAGTTATTTAACACAAAGATTTATAGATGGAGCCGTAGAAGAAACGAACATAGACGAGCAAACAGCAACAAAACTAGCGAGTGAAATGTTAATTGGATTAGGAGAATTACTAAAGAAAGAAATCTACACATTACCTACATTACAAGAAAAAGTGAATGTTAAAGGAGGGATTACTGGTGAAGGTTTAAATATATTGGAACAACAATTAGGAGATATTTTCAATCAACTATTCCAAGCAACACAATTGAAATTTGAAGACGATCAGAGTTCCTTAAAACATCTTGTTTCAGGTACAAAGGAATAGATAGACTGTGTATAGATATTTCTATACATATAATCTAAAATCCTTCATGTTTAAAAATTTTTTTATAAACAAAAAGGGAAATGCAACCAATCCATATGGAGCAACTCCCTTTTTTCGTTTATGTTATTTTCTTTTTCTGCAAATGAAAAAGATTCGTTCTGCCTGTTCCCGTTCATTTACAGGTTCTTCGGTAAAATCTGCTGTTACAGCTTCTATGGAAAAGCCAGCTTGCTCTAACCATTCTCTGTATTGTGAGATAGAGTAAGTTCTTTGAAAATGGACTTCATCATAGCGAGTATATAGACCAGTATTCTCATCTAGCTGAAAGAAGCTTAAGTCGTGTTCTACGCTATTTGGATATTCACCTTCATAGCATTGCCAGATCAAACTTAACTCTTCATCATTGACAGCATAGGTTTGATTAAGAAATAGGTGATTCATTTTGTATAAAGAATGAACATCAAAAATGAATATTCCACTTTCATCTAAATACTCATATACACCATTAAAAGTACTAATGACTTCATCTTCTGTTTGTAAATAATTTAATGAATCACAACATATACAAATGATATCAAAAATAGGAAGACCTTCAAGAGTTGACATGTCTTGTTCAAGATAAAATATACTTTCATGAGCATCCTCTGTTTTCGCCTGAGCAACACTTAACATATCTTCCGATAGATCTACACCAGTAACCTTAAAACCGGCCTTAGAAAGCTTAATGGCTAATTCTCCCGTACCACATGCAAGATCTAATAAAGTCTTTCCACTGACTCCATATTCATTTGTAGCTCTTTGTATCAATCTTACCCATTCTTCATATGGAACATCTTCCATTAATTGATCATAAAGATAGGCAAATTCTTGGTAACTCATGTTAATTTATGACACTTTCAATGTTTTCAGAAGGTGCGTCTCCCCATAATCTTTCCAAGTTATAATATAATCGTTCATCTTTATGGAATACATGGACAATAACATCACCTAAATCAACTAATATCCATTTTGCTTCATTATAGCCTTCTAGTCTTTTAATTGTAATTCCTTGCTCACTACATTTATCCTTGATTTCATTTGCAATTGCCTGTACTTGTTTATCAGAATTACCATGACAAATCACAAAATAATCAGCAACAAGAGAAATACCTTTCATATTTAATGCAACAATATTTTCTGCTCGTTTATCATCAGCTGCCTTTACAGCAGTCATTAATAAAGTACGTTCATCCATTTATTCAACCTCCATTATTTTACAATAGCTATTATATGTTTCAAAACTAAGCGGAAATACAGCTCGATTATTTCTAATTAAAAACATTATAGTGTTTTTTACTGCCTGTAGAAATGCCCTGTCAAAATTACTTTCCGCCATTTCTCTTACTTCATCAACTCCAGGAAAAGCTCTGCCTGGCTCAATATAGTCAGCAAGATAAATAATTCTTTCGAGTAGGCTCATATTTGGTCTGCCAGATGTGTGAAATGAAATAGCATCAAGTATATCCTGATCCTTTATCCCCGCTTCCTTTTCCACCAAATATGCTCCAACTGGAGCGTGCCATAATTCTGAATGAAATAGAAGTAGATTTGGGTCCATTTTTTGCTCAACAATAATCTGTCTCATTTCATCTTTTGGTCGAAATTTAGCATAATCATGAAAAATAGCTGCTATTTCTGCCTTTTTTACATCTCCACCATATTTTTCAGCCAGCTTTATAGCTGTCTCCATTACTCCAATTGTGTGTATATATCGCTTTTCTGTTAGCTGTACTCTTACTAATTTAAGTGCATCCTCACGATTCATATAATCTATTCTCCTCTATATAGTGCTTCACTTCATCTCTCACCAAAAATGAAATTGTTTTATGATTCCTTAGCCTATTACGAATTAGATTAGATGAAATATTAATGTCAGGAACTTCTACAAACTGAACAGGATAACTTGTTTGATGTTCATAATTTGGACGATTCACACTAATAAATTGAACCATTCCAATCAACTCATCAATTTTATACCAATTAGGCAGATATTCCACCATATCTGCACCAATGATAAAATAAAACTCCATATCTGGATTAGTCTCTTTCAAAATTTGAATCGTGTCAAATGTATACGATTTACCTTTTCTATCGAGCTCTATAGTTGTAATACGAAATTGCGGGATGCTTTCAATAGACAATTTTAACATTTCAACTCGTTGTTCATTTGTTACACTTACTGTTTTTATTTTATGTGGCGGTTCTTGATTTGGCATAAACCATATCTCATCTAAATTCTTCGAGTGAAGCACTTCATTCGCAATAATAAGATGACCTATATGAGGTGGATCGAATGTCCCGCCTAATATCCCTACTTTTTTCAAGGTAATCGCCTCTTTGAATTAAGATGGTAAAACAATTGTTTTGTTTTCTCTTGATTCCTTATATAGTACAATAGTATGCCCAATCAATTGAACAAGTTCACTCTTTGTACCTTTTGCTAATTCCTTGGCTACTTCATTTTTATCTTCTTCACAGTTTTGTAGAATACTCACTTTTAATAATTCTCTTACTTCTAATGCTTCACTTATTTGTTTAATCATATTCTCATTTACTCCACCCTTACCTACTTGGAAAATAGGGTTTAAATGGTGTGCCTTTGCTCGTAAAAATCTCTTTTGTTTACCTTTTAACATTTGTTATCCTCCTAATTGATTTAACACAATTTTTCTCATTCTGTCTGTATCTGGAAAAAAACCTTGCCATTTTTCAAACGCAAGTGCACCTTGAAATACAAACATGTCAATTCCATTTTGAATCCGAGCACCTTTTGCTTTTGCTGTTCTTAAAATCATGGTTTCCAATGGATTATAAATAATATCGCTCACTAAAGAATCACTTCTTAAATAGTGTAAATTTATTGGAGAAACCTCTATGTTTGGAGACATACCAATTGAAGTTGTTTGAATTACTAGTGAATAATTTTCTAAGGAAGACTCAGCTTCAGAAATATTAAGTATATTTGTATGTACTTCAAAAGGACAATCCTCTTTTAACATATTTGCTCTTTCCACAGTGCGGTTACAAATATCAATCCATTTTACTCCATAATGAGCTAAAGTAAAGTAAATTGCCCTAGCCGCTCCACCTGCTCCAATAATTAATACCTTTTGCTCTTTTAAATTTACTTTTTCCTGTTCTAGAGCTTGTAAAAATCCATATCCATCTGTATTATATCCAATCCATTTCCCATTCTTTTGCACGACAGTGTTTACTGCTCCAATAGCTTCACTTAAAGGATCTAGCTCGTCCAAATAGGGAATAATATCTGTTTTATGCGGTACGGTAACATTAAAGCCATCCACTTTCATGTTCCTTAGTTCCTCTAAACCACTTTCTAGCATTCCCCTTTTTATATGGTAGGTTTCATATTTTGCATCTATTCCATATGCTTGGAATAGATCATTATGCATTGCAGGTGACATCGAATGTTTAATAGGATCCCCAATAACCATATATTTTTTCATTAGACTCACTCCCCCTTTGTTTTGTCTCTATTATTTAAGTAGTAATTTGCGATATAAGAATATTTTTTATATAAGGGACTTCCTAAGAATTGCATGAACTCCTTTAGGTACATGAACAGAAACCTGAATATTCGGCTCGTTTACAGTAATCCAACCTAGCCCAGAAAAGACAATGTCTGTTTTCGGTTCTTTAATAGTAAAATCATGTCTTACCAATTCAGGGAATTCATCTAATT
>DATMFU010000123.1:0-6224 GCA_035556015.1 Niallia sp.
GCATCGTTAGCAACGATAACTGGATTTTTCCCGCCCATCTCTAATTGATATTTTGCACCACGTTTTAGTGCGCCTAAACCAACTTGTTTACCGACTGCATCAGACCCTGTAAACGTAATCCCATTAATATCTGGATGATCAATAATGCCTTGTCCGATAACAGAACCAGAACCCGTTACCATATTAATCACACCACGTGGCAAACCTGCTTCTGCAAAACATTCCATAACTTTTGCAGCAGTAACTGCTGTTTCTCGAGCTGGCTTCAAAATAACAGTATTTCCATAAATAAGAGCAGGAGCAATCTTCCAAATAGGAATAGCTACTGGGAAATTCCAAGGTGTAATAACACCCACTACCCCAAGAGGAGCACGGGTTGTGTACATAAATGCTTCAGAGTCTGTTGAAGGTAGGACATCTCCTACTTTTCTTAGACCTTCTCCTGCATAGTAGCGAAGAATTGCGACCCCTCTTGCAGTTTCACCTTTTGCTTCTGGAAATGTTTTTCCCATCTCGCGGGTCATTGTCTTTGCTATTTCATCTAGGCGCTGATCAAGCATATTTGCTACTTTATACAAATATTCACCACGAGCAGCCCCGGACAGTTTATTCCAGGAAACCTGAGCTTTTTTAGCAGAAGCAACAGCGCGATCTAAATCTTCTTTTTCAGAATGCTGTACATAACCGACTACATCATGTCGATTAGCAGGATTGGTACTGCTATCCACTTGCTCCACAGAACCCGTTACCCATTCTCCATCAATATAGTTTAAATGCATTTTCTCTTCTGTTGTTATATTCATCATATTTCCCTCCATATTATCTGAATCAAAAGTTAATAAATTCATAAATTTCTGATATTTAAAATCAAAAAAATAATTTGAGTTTAATAATTAAGTTTGAAACCATTTAATTAGACCGAAATTTTGCTTGGTAACCTTACACTATTTTTTAATATACCAATGCTAGGAATTTCAATTTCAATCTGATCACCTTCTAATAATGTAAAGTCATTTGGTGGTACAATACATGTGCCAGTTAATAATACGGTGCCATCAAAAATTTCATTATCACGTACTAAGAACGAAACCAATTCTTCAAATTTTCTTTTTAATTGACGCGTACTAGCTGTTCCCTCTACTGCAAGGTTTTCATGACGATAAATACGGCATATGATATCAAAGTCATATGGATCTTTTACGGATTCGGTGAGGAGAATGGCTGGTCCAATAGAACAAGAATGCTTCCACATTTTTGCCTGTGGTAGATAAAGAGGATTTTCTCCCTCAATATCACGGCAGCTCATATCATTTCCAATTGTATAACCAAGGATTTCACCTTCCTGACTAATAATCAAACCTAGTTCTGGTTCAGGGATTTGCCATTTAGAGTCACTACGAATATAAACTTCCTGATTAGGTCCAACTGTGCGAGCAGCTGTAGATTTAAAGAAAATTTCTGGACGTTCTGCGTCATATACTTTGTCGTAAAATGTGGTAGCGTCTAATTTTCCATCTGTAGCTTCATAGTTTCGAGCATCGCGGCTACGTTCGTAAGTAACTCCGGAAGCCCATACTTCTTGAGCAATAATAGGTACAAGTAATGAAAGTTCTTCAATAGATTGTGGGATAGGTTTAGACTTAGAAATCATATTTTCAACAAAAGAAAGAGGAGAGATCTTTTGTGCGTTCGCTTGATGAATTAGTTCTATAAACCCTTCCTGTTCAAGAGGGTAAACTGTTTCTTCTGATGTAAGGGCTGCCAAAATAGGTTTTGAATCTTCACTTAAATATCGAATAATACGCATATAAATAACCTCCATTTGTTTTATAATATAAAACTACGTTTTTTAATATAGACAAAAGAGAAGGGAACCTCTTTATTAAATCGGTATCCCATACCCCATCTGCTCTGATAATTCGGAAGCTGCTTGTTTCAGTTGCTGAACAAAGATTCCTAACTGAATGTCATCTACCCCTGCGATAAGTGTCGAAAGACTTATAGCGGCAATAACCTTATTTTCGTGATTTCTAATAGGTGCTGCAATGCAACGGACACCAGGTTCATTCTCTTGATTATCGACGGCATAATCCTGACTTTGAACTTTTTCAAGTTCCTGCAAAAATTCAATTTCATTTGTAATGGTGAATTCGGTTTGCTCAGTATACTCATACCCAGATAAAATTTTCTCTAGTTCATCCTTTTCTTTAAAAGCAATCAAAGCTTTTCCTACTGCAGAACAGTGAAGTGGAATTCTTTTGCCTATTCGAGAATAAAGAATAACAGCCATAGGACCTTCAACTTTATCAATATACGTTCCTTCCTTACCATCTAAGATGACTAAATGTGTAGTTTGTCCTGTTTTTGCTGATAAATCTATCAGATATTTTTTAGCTAATTGTCTAATATCTAAAGACTGAATAACATAGTTTCCTCTTTCAAAAAGTTTCATCCCTAGTCCATACTTTCCATTCTCGAGGTTCTGATGAATGTAGCCACGTTGTTGAAGCGTTTTCAATAATGAATGAACAGTGCTTTTGTGAAGACCAATTTGATCACTTATATCTGTTATTTTCAATTCTGTCGTATGTTCATCAAATAGGTCAAGGATACGAAGGGCGCGATCTACTGATTGAATAATAGGCATGGAGTTTCACCCTTTTGTTTTATATTATAAAACTTGTTTTTATTATTACAAACAATTTTATAATATAACTATAATACTAATTATTCTGAAAAGTCAACCACTTTTTTATTCAAATGTAGAAGACTATATTACAAGTCATGATTTTTGAGAATTGATTATAATCAATTCTTTTCCTTCATAATCATATCTTATTCCTGTTTCAAAACTTACTCAAAATCTATGTATCATAAATATGCGTTTTTGGTGTAATTGAAAAAGATCGTTTTTTGTCAAACAGGATTTATATATTAGGAAGTAAAAAGAGCAAGCTCTCTAGCATGAGAGTTTGCTTTTCACAATTATAGCGAGTGTACGTTTACCTGAGTAAAAGAGAATATTAAACTTAGTCTTAAAACAGTTTTACATGGGGGATGCACCAAACATCTCTTAAAAAACCACCTATTTTCAATGAATAATTGAAACCGAAAAACCTTCTGCTCTGTTAGGTAGAAGGTTTTTCATATGATGGAAATGTTAGTGTATCGTCTGTAAGAAAAGTAACAAATTTATTGATTGCCAATAAGTTTATTCTTTAAATGAAAGTGGGAGAATACAAGTGAATTTGAGTGACATCATTTATTTGAGAGCTAGGCTTCCATACCACAGATAAATTAAAGTCCTTGACCTACTTTAGCTTTATTTTCCCCTGTACCTCTATAAGCCCATACGATAACCGGAATTAATACTAAAGATAGAATTCCTCCACTTAATGATAAAACGCCATAACTTGATTGAGCTACAACCATTCCTGATAAAGCCCCTCCTGAAGCTCCTGCTAAAGCAATTAAAACGTCTATAGTACCTTGTGTTTTCGCACGTGTTAATGGTTCTGTAGCATCCACTATTTGAGCTGTCCCACTAATTAACCCTAAGTTCCATCCTAATCCAAGTAACGATAGAGCAACCACTAGAAGAACCATTGAATCACTTGGTGCCATAGCTGCTACCAGCCCAGCTAAAAGAAGGGTAATTCCTGAAGCAATTGTCATCGCCGTTCGTCCAATTTTATCAATTAAGACCCCTGTAAATAATGAAGGCAGATACATAGAACCAATATGAAATCCAATTACAACCCCTACTTCAGTTAGCCCGTGGCCATGATGCCTCATGTGCACAGGTGTCATGGTCATTATAGCAACCATTACAATTTGAGTAAGGACCATAACTGTGGCCCCAACAGCCACTCCTTTTTTGTTCGTTGATTGCTGAGTATTTGTCAAATTTTTTTGAGCGTTACGTTCTTGTTTATTCGCTTCTATTGCTCTTGCAATCAGTAACGGATCCGGACGCAGTATAATATAAAATACAAGACCAGCTACTATATATGCAGCTGCTGCTAGAATAAAAGGGCCTGCAAGTGCTGGGACACCAATAGAAAGTGCAAACTCCCCCATCACATCCACTAAATTCGGGCCTGCAACGGCTCCAAATGTGGTGAAAACCATGGCCATACTAACAGCAGTCCCCCGTTGTTTTACTTTGGCTAAATCTGTTCCTGCATAACGCGCTTGTAGATTAGTAGCTGTTCCTGCTCCATAAACGAGGAGCGAAAGAAACAGAAGAAAAATACTATTAAGAATGGCAGAAAAAATAACCCCAATCGCTCCAACACCCCCTAGGATAAAACCTGTCGTAAGTCCTGCGCGACGCCCTTTTTTTTGAGAAAGCTTTCCTACTAACCAAGCAGCTCCTGCAGATCCTAAAGTAAATAGAGCCGTCGGTACCCCTGCATAGGCATCTGTACCAAACATTTGTTGTGCAATAAGTGCACCGACAGTGACTCCTGCTGCCAATCCTGCACCGCCAAAGATTTGAGAAACACTTACAACAAATAAGGTGCGTTTATATAAAGCTTTTTGTTTCTCTGGTGAATTAACATATTCTTGTAAACAAGTTGATTGGTTGTCTAGAGCTTTTACATGATCCTCGTTTACCATCATAACCTTCCTTTCAGAAAACTCATTCTATTTTTAAAAATATTCTCACTAGATTTGGATTATCATAACATGCATAAAAAAGCCATACAATATTATAATTGTATGGCAAACAATATTATAAATAGTCGTTAAGTAAACGTTTAAGGATAATCAATCCTTGTTCAAGCTCTCCAATCGTTTTCGGTGCACAAACAGCGATCCTTACAGCTCTGTCTGGACAACTGTTTCCCACTACAAAGCGTTCTGCTGCATACACTTGTACGCCCTGCTGCGCAGCTAATGTTTCAAATTCAGCACCTGTAATCTTTTCTGGTAATAGTAACCAACGAAATATACCAGTTTCCATACCTAAACAGGTGTAATTTTCTAAATATTGATTTACAATTCGATTTCTGAGGATAGCTTGTTCACGATGATTCTCTACTAAGGATTCAAATTGATTTGACACAATAATACGTGCTGTTAGCTCTGCTAATAATGGTGAAACTGATATATTTAAATTATAAAGTGCCTTTGAAATAGGCTCTTTAAATCGACTAGGCGCTGCTACATATGCTAGTCGTAACCCTGGTGCTATTGATTTTGATAAACTCGCAATATAGATGACTTGTTCTGGTGCATATGATGCCACTGCTGGCATTGGTCGCTCATGATGGAGATGATACGTTGCATCTTCAATAATAAATTGGTTATATTTTTTTGCAATCACAGCAAGCCTTTCTCGGTTTTTAACGGACATACAGCAAGCAGTTGGATTATGATAGTCGGGTATCAAGTAAATGCCTTTAATATTGTCATTTTTACATGCATATTCAAAAGCAGTTGGACTCATTTCATAATTCTTTGATTTTATCGGTACTAATTGCACACTAAGCATAGCTGCAACCGTTTTTAAACCTGGATAAGTGTGATGATCAACACCAATGCGATCTCCAGGCTGACAAAGACTCGCTAGTATTGCAGCAATTGCATTTTGTCCTCCATTTGCAAATAAAATATGATCAACTGTTGTTTCGAACCCACCTCTTCTCATCAGCTTTACAGCTGCATCTTTTTGCCAAAGACTTTCACCTGGCCTCCCATAACTAAACCACTTTTCGTAATCAGTCTCTTGTAGCATATCTCTTAGTTGAAGGAGAAGCGGTTCGTACGAATCATTGTCTGGCAGTGTGGCGCCCATTTCAATTAAGTGGCTAGGCTTTATATCTTCCAGTAAATACGCATTTGATAACGCATCATACGATACGAATGTACCGCTTCCAACAGTAGCACTTAATAAACCCTTTAGCTCGCACACTTTAAATGCTTTTGAAATCGTACTCAAATTTAAATCTAAATAATCGGCTAGTTCTCTCTGTGGAGGAAGTTTTGTTCCAGGTAATAAAACCCCCTTGATAATATCCTGTTCCAATTGGCCTGCAATGGCTTGGTAAATAGGCTTTCTTGTTTTATCAACAGATGGTTTCCAGCTCATCGGATAGTTTTCAAACGAATTAATCGGCATAGTATCCATCCTTTTTTCACACAATTATATACTTGTACTGTTTATATCACAATTATCATTATTAATAATTTCCAAGAATCTAGGGTTTTTGAGACTT
>DATMFU010000124.1:0-9007 GCA_035556015.1 Niallia sp.
AAGGTAAATAGTAACAAGAATATACCTGGATAATTCATATTGTCATTCAGAAAAAAAGATAATCCTATGCAGATAACAACCATAAATAAAGAAATCCGTCCATACTTATTCATGTATTCCCTCCATTTATCGATAAACTACCATTAATTATAACACCAAAAAATGGAATTAAATATATTTTTTCCATTTACACCTAATAGAAAGGCGCCTACTCATTTAAGTAAAGCACCCTGTTTATTGAAATTAATATATTTTAAAGGAATGGAAATCAAACTCTTAATTTTTGTGCTAATGACCAACTGAAATTTTTTGATGTTTACGATATAAATATCTTTTCTCAAAATTACTCTGACAAATCTAATGATAAAAACTTCTGCAGTCGTTGTTCACGCTTGTCTAGTACAATCTGTTCAGGCTTGATGCCTTGCTCATAAAGTAGTTCGATGTTCTGTAAAAGAAACTCGTCACTACCAACTATATAGAAAATTCCATCTTTGTCTGTTGCAAACTTTTTCACTTCTTCATAGTAGTCTTTGCGGTTATCAACGAACTGAGCTGTGAACTTTTTATCATGTGTAGATTTAACAATATTAGTAAATAAATAATTCTTTGATGAATCAATATTTAAGGAATGAATTTGATTAATATTATCAGGACGATCCAAATATTCAAGGACAAGTGGTCTAAAGGTTGCCAATCCTACACCAGATGACAACAAGTAAATATTCTTGTCTTCTCTTTTTAATTGCACATTCGAATGGGTTTTAAATAGTGCAACTTTACTGCCAATTTGAGCATCTCTTAAAATTGATTTAAACTCAGAGCATTGTTCTTTAATGCGTGTTGTAATACCGATTGCATTCTCTTTTGGTAAAGTTGAAATTGACATATGGCGTACTAGGCTTTTGTTTGGTTTATCTCCAACATTGAAACCTTCTAGTGCAAAATGAGTGTGAGAACCTTCTTCCCACGTAAATCCTTCCGGTAATTCAAGCATAAATGTTTTCACTTCAGGTGTTTCTTCTATAACATTTTTTATTTTAGTCCAATATATTTGCAAGTTAATATTCTCTCCCTTTTTCTCTAGTTACTACATAGTTTACAATAAGTGATAATAATTCTCAATTAAAAGTTTGTAATTTCTGATAATATCTTTTCAAATTGTTAAAAAGTGTAGTAAGATAGACGACCCAAAAGTTGAGAGTAGAAATCAAAAAATTTTAGCTCTAACAGAAATGGAAAAGTATTCCACAGGAGTTTTTGTTTTTTTAACATAGGGTTAAAATATATAGAAAAACTATGCTTATTTAACTACCAACAAGGGAAGTGACCCCTTAAAGTTAGAGTTTTCATTGTGAACTCTTTTTAATTATCAAAAATCATACGCGTGAAAAGATCGCCTTTTTTAAGATAACCTTTCTCTGGTAACATGAGTATTGAATAATCTTATTATGTGACTATAGCCAACCTTTCACATAAGTTAATAAACCAACGATCCCCATGATAGAATGACCTAATTTCAACTTATTGAAATCCAACTTCAGGTAATTCTCTTTCATTTCTTCATGGCTAAAACCATTATGAACTCTGTGCTGGTTTATGGTTTATTTTATTATTTTTTTCAAATCAATGATTAAGCTTACCACCATCACTTAAAATAATGAATAATTCCTGTTCTTCTATTAATCTATTCATGTATTAGCTTAAACCATAAAATATTGTTGTTCTCTAATTGTTGTTGTTCAAATCCATACGACTTATTAAAATAAGTTGCGGATTTTTTATATGCTCGATTAGAGAAATAATAATTCCCCAGCTCTGAAGAAAGGTATATACCCAAATTGAAGTCTTTATTTTCTTCACATATATTAATCAATTTCTGCATTTCTTTTTCATATCTTTCATATGATTGCATAATTTTGTATATTTCTATTTCCAACAGCTTGCTTTCCTTATCAATAAAAACTTTTTTATATTTTGTAGCAAGAGTTTGTGTTTTTCTTAAGTATATATGAGCCTGTTCCCAATCACGTAATTCTATATAAATTGTAATGAGTCTTTTATAACCCTTAATAACTTTTTCAGATATTTCTTCTTCAGCCAAGTTAATATATTCTGTAAAGTACTGTATAGAACGTTTATAGTCTTTCTTCATTTGATATATTGTTCCATAACTATAAATAATGGATAATTTAAGCCTAATATCATTGGTTTCATACTTCAGGTTTTCTGCTTCCCGAATACATTCTTCACCTTGATCTGAGTTATTAGTCAAATAATACTGTATAGCCCGTACCAAAAGAATGTTTACCACCCGATTGTTATCCCCTGTCTTCTTCATAAACATATATGCTTTACCCGAATAATAGAGGCATAGACTTATATCTTTATTAAACCGTTCATTTAATAAGCTTAAGTTATAATATAATCTTGCTTTCTGTCTGTCATCCTCTGGAACACAGGACTCAGCACGCAAAAAGTAACCATTTGCTATTTCAAATTCATATAGTTCAAAATGTAAGACACCGCACGCAAATAGATAGTAAAATAAGGCATCCTTTTCATCATTTGAAACATTATCAATTTTCAATAGATTCTTAGACATATTATAGGAGTCTTTTGCATCATTGAGCCTTGAGTTGCTGTAAAAATAACGGATAAGCACTGAAAAAACCATAAGTAAAATCTTATTATTTTGCAATTCCGTTGAATACAATTTAATTAAAGTAATATCTCTATCGCTTAGCATTTTCTTTCCCCAATAATTATAGAAAATCTCTTTAATTTTTTCTTCATTCTCTCTCGTAATAAATGTTGATGAAAGAGTATCTATATCAATGTCCAGTCTTGCAGCAATTTCTTCCATAAAATACTGAGATGGAACAGACTGGTGGTTTTCTACTTTGCTAAGATAGCCTATTGAAGCAATTCCTTCAACTAATTCATCTTGAGTCATATTTTTAAAAACGCGGATTTTTTTTATTCGATCTCCAATCATATAACTCTCCCCCATTTCATTATTTCTATTATATTTCATAATCTATAAAGATTATATGGATTACTTTCCTTTCAAAAAAATTAATCTCTTAAAAAGGCCACTTTTCCTTACTTTTTTTTGCTTTTTTTTCCTAATTATTATTTCCGTAATAAATATATAAGATAGAGATAATAACAAAACTTAAGGAGGATAAATGATGAAAAAACAATACATTTGTAAAACTTGTGGTACACAATATGACGAGGCTGAATCGTTTCCATCAGAATGTAAAATATGTACCGACGAAAGACA
This sequence comes from Niallia sp., assembly GCA_035556015.1. Lineage (GTDB taxonomy): Bacteria > Bacillota > Bacilli > Bacillales > Cytobacillaceae > Niallia. The sequence continues at coordinate 3,290 of DATMFU010000124.1, forward strand.
ATATGTACCCGATAGCGGACAAGAATGGACGACAATGGAGCAGTTAGTTAGGAGTGGATATCAAAATAAGATTATTGAAAAAGAACAAAATTTATACAGTATTAAAACGTATCCTCAAGTAGGAATTGGACAGAACGCATACCTATTAATAACAGAAAAAGGTAATTTCCTTTGGGATTGTATCACCTACATTGATGATGAAACACAAAAAATGATTCAAACATTCGGAGGAATTGATGGAATCATACTATCGCATCCTCACTATTATAGTACTATTGTAGAATGGGCAGAAGCCTTTAATTGTCCAATCTACATTCACACCTTAGATAGAAAATGGATTACGAGAAAATCAAACCGTTATATTTTCTGGGAAGGAGAATCACTTCAACTTGCCCCTGGAGTTACAGTGATTAACTTAGGTGGACATTTTGACGGAAGTTCCGTACTTCATTGGAAAAAAACTAATGGAGATTTTGTTCTTTTGGTAGGCGACACACTATTTATTGTACCTGACAAAGGTTGGCTTAGCTTTATGTATAGTCATCCAAACAGAATCCCATTGCCTGCTTTTGCTGTAGAAAGAATTAAACAGATATTGGAGGATTATGAATTCACTCGAATCTTTGGGGCATTCGACAATAATATACTTGAACAGGGAAAAGAGGCAGTCATGAAATCAGCAGAGCGCTATATATACCATGTAAATCGAACAGAACGATAATTAACTAGTACTGATATAAGTTATATATTAAAACTACTGATGCTATTTAACATGGCAACTACCCTAATTTGTAAAATACGTTTATACATCATCAAATAAGCTACTAAGCTAAAAATTTGAGTTTAATAACAATTAATCTCTTTAATAAATCTATCCACATTATTCTCTATTCAGATATTTATATGGAAAATAGTAACGGAGATTCAATGATACTGTTTTCCATATATTTTATTTAAGGTAGAAAATATCTATTAATTTAACTAGTTCTTCACAATCACATCCTTTAATAATTTTTGTATCTTTTTGGATATTTACAACTTTTCCACTTTACTAAGTAACTTATAACTGTAAAGATTATTAAATTTAGTACAATTAAAATGGAACTTTTAGAGTTTTCTTTCGTAAATTCATTCATAACTATTTTTGGAATATGGAGGTATTATGAGAGATATATTAAAAGGAATCGTAGCTGTAATCTTAGCATTAGCTTTATGGGATTGGATCAAATACTTATGGAATCTTCTCGTTTAAATACTTATAACAGTACAATCCCCCTATTCAATTGAATAGGAGGATTGATTTCCAAATGATGAGATTACTTCCACTTAATAATTATGTTAACTGTAATTAATAGCATTCATTTAAATTTACAGGACTTAACAACTCTTGTCCATTTTTATATAATAATAGATTCTTGACAAAATGGGCTATTGATTTTTCAACATAGTTATGTGTAATACCAGCAATATGAGGTGTAATAATTACGTTTTCCATTTCCCACAACTCGCTTTCTGAAGGCAATGGCTCATTCCTAAATACATCTAAACCGGCTCCAGCAATACTACCATTTTTGAGTGCAAGAATCAAAGATTCCTCGTCTACGGTTTCTCCACGAGAAAGATTAATAAATATCGCTGTGTGTTTCATTGCAGCGAACTCATCTTTCCCTATCAAATTAACAGTATCTTTAGTCAATGGTGTTACTAATATAATAAAATCTGCTTGACCAAACGCCTCGTATATTTTATCCATTCCCAATACAGCATCGAAATGTTCTAAGGCCTCTACTGTCCTTTTAAGACCAATAACTTGCATCCCAAAAAACGAAGCAGCTTTTGCAATCTCTTGCCCAATTCTACCCGCACCGATAATAACCAATGTTTTTCCAGAGAGCTCATCTAAACGTTTTGGGGGACCCCACTGTTTCTTAACTTGATTGCGAATGCTCGTTCCTATATCCCGAGTAAAACTGATCATTACACCAATTGCATGTTCACACATCTGTTTTCCATGAATACCACTTGCGTTACAAACGATGACCTCTCTTTTACGAAGTGCATGAAATGGTAAATTATCAACACCTGCACTCATAACATATAAGAATTTAAGATTTGGAAACAAATCAAGAGTACTTTCTTCGAAAAACTCATTTTTAGAAATAAGAACTTCGACTAGTGCAAGTTGTTCCGGAGAAAGATCAGTTAGCTTACTACAGCAGATTATATCTTCCCCAGTACGCTCTTTAACCATTAAAAGAATATCTTCCTTTAATGTTACTGTTGAAACAATCATTGTTTCACCCCCCTGTTATTTTCCAATCGGGCGATTGCCTTCTTCATTCTTAATATTCCTTCAACAATCTGTTGATCACTCGGTGTAGAGTAATTTAAGCGAAAAGATTGAGTTTGATTATGAGGAGAAAGAGAGAATACACTACCTGGTATAAACGAAACACCTAATTCAGATGATTGTTTTATAAAATCAGATAGATTTAAGTTATCATTCAATTCACACCAAATAAATAACCCACCCTCTGGTTCATCGAATGATATATAATCAATTAATTGATTATTCAAACAATTAATCATAAGTTCACTTTTAAGCTTATAAAGGTTTTGCAGCTTATAAAGATGCAAATCATAATTATAAGTTGTCATGAATCTTTCTACGATTATTTGTGCAAAAAGATTAGTATGAACATCTGCACATTGTTTAGTGACTACCATTTTTTGGACAATATCTAATGGAGCAAGGACATACCCAACTCGTAATCCAGCTGATATTACTTTAGAAAAAGATCCTATGTAAATGACAATACCTTCTGTGTCCAAAGACTTTATAGTGGGGATTGGTTTCCCTTTAAAACGTACTTCACCATATGGATCATCTTCTACAATAAGTACGTTATATTGCTTTGCTAGATTGTAAATCGCTTTACGTTTTTCTAATGACATTGTTACACCAGTAGGATTTTGAAAATTCGGAATTGTATAGATAAGTTTAGTGTTTGGATTATCTTTCAATTGTTGTTCCAACTGATTAATGTTCATGCCGTCAGATTCAACATCTACTCCCAACAAATTCACATTATATGAACGAAAGGAATTAAGTGATCCTATAAAGCTAGGATTCTCACATATAATGGAGTCCCCTTCATTACAAAATATTTTACAAGACAACTCGATTCCCTGTTGTGCACCCGAAACAATAATAACCTCATCAAAATCTTTACCGTACCCTTGTTGTTTCGTTCGATTTAATATTGCCCGGCGTAACGGCTCATATCCTTCTGATAATCCGTACTGTAAAAAATCATTAGGGTTATTTTGGAATAAGTATTCAGATATTGTTTGGAGCTCATCGAATGGAAAGGATTCAGATGATGGATTACCTTGTGCAAAAGAAATTGCTCCAGGTTTATTATTTTTCATCTTTTCACGTATCGCTGATGGTTGCAGAGAGGAAACTCTTTTTGAAAAAGTATACATCCTAATAATCTCCTTTATATAGCTTGTATGATAACAACTTATTCTCCTGCATTCACTTTGTTTTCCTTACAAAATTACTTTTCTTGATCATGATAAAATATACATAGCAAGAGATAATCGCACAAATGGAAGAAAGTAAATAAACATGGGTAAATCCAATCGTTTCAGATAGTAATCCCCATCCAATTGAGCCAATTGCCATGCCTAAATCCATTGAAGCAATAAAAATAGCACTCGCCGCCCCTTTTCTTTCTGGGCTAACTCTCCGAATAACAATTGCATTCATAATTGGCTGAACACTCCCAAATCCGATACCAAACATACAAGCTGAAAAAAGCAAACCGAATAATGAAAGGGAATTAGATAAAATAATAAATGAGAGTGCTATTAATATAACCCCAGGTATTACTACAGGAGTAGGTCCAATTCGGTCAGCTAATTTACCTGAGAATAATCGGCACACCAGCAGTGATCCTGCATAAAAAATAAAATACATACCTGCACCCTCTATGTTCTTCGTTGCAGCATATTGAGGAATAAATGTTAAAATACTACTTAAACCTAAAGCTATAAAAAACATAACAAGGCTAGGTAATAATGCTGATTTTTCAAACAAAGAAGATCTTTTCTCAATCTTTGTTTCTCTTCTCATTTGATATTGAATAGGAAGAGCAAAAAGAAAAGCAATAAAGGTTATGATGGCAACAATGTTAAATAGAACCGTATAACTGTAATGTTCCATTAAGAATAAACCGAATGATGGTCCAATAGCTGTAGGTAAAGTTAATGAAATGCCGTAGTAACTAATTCCTTCCGATAGTCGAGCTGATGGAACAATATCAGCAACGATTGTTCCTGCTGAAGTTGACACTGCACTAAAACCAATTCCTTGTAAAGTTCTTATGATGAGTAAAATCGAGACAGTGAATGCCATACGAAAGGATATAGCAGAAAAAAATATTATCAATATTCCTATATAAAACATGGATTTTCTACCTTTAGCGTCAATTAGTGATCCAATAAAAGGACGACTTAATAAAGATGTAAATGCGTATACACCAACTACTAATCCGGAGAAAAGATTGCTACCACCAATTTCCTTTACATAGAGTGGTAATGTCCCCAATAGCATATTAACGGCAGTAAGTACTGTTAAATTAGCTAGTATAATAAATACAAAATTTCGACTCCAAAGTTTTACTGGTTCAGAATGTAAAATGTTCATTAATAAATACTTCTAGAAGCGAAATACTTGTTTTACTGTTTTCCAATGGAACTTTATCATCGTAACCAATAACTCTTATAGAGTAGGTAAGTTTTTCATGTATCATCATTAACTCTCCTTTGGGTAAAATGTCTTCTCTTCCTTTTAAGTGGAACGCTCAAGAACTTACTACTAACATATTTCCATACTTTAGAAAAACCGAGTATGGACTATAAAGTTCTCTATATAGTTTTTATGTCATATCTAATTCTATATAAACCATCTAAACATCTATACAGCGATGATATCATAAGGAATTAACGCATGTAATATGCGTATTGCAATAATATTTTTACTTATCCCTGTGCAATATAAACAGGGATTTTCCCTTTATAAAAAGGGTTATGTAATAAATTATCGTGTTAGCTATGTTTCAATTAGCTTTTTTTAAGTAGCTTTGTAGGTTTAATAATCTAGTACACCGTAATCTTTACATCACAGTAGTATGTATCTAGATATTAATTATTAATCTGCATTCTTTTTAAATAATGGTGAATAAGCACGCCGAAAAGTAAGCAATTTAATGTATCCGGATCTTTAAGATTCTTATCCGTTATTTTCTCAATCCTATTCAAACGAATGTTAAGCGTATTACGATGAATAAACAATTCTTTAGCAGCATCTGTAGCATTCATCTTATTTTTAAACAAAACATCCAATGTTTTAATTAAATCCGTTCCATACTTTTCATCGTATAGAAGAATCTTACCTATCCACTGATTCTGAAGTTGAATCAGATCAGAATCTTTCATATGAAAAAATAATTGATAAACTCCGAGATCTTCATAAATGGAAACTCTTTTTTTCTTTTTCATTCTCTTAAGAAGTTGCATACTTCGTTCCGATTCCAACAAACTGCTACTAATAGATGTATAATGATAGGTTCCTCCAATACATGCATACACATCTAGTCCTTTAAAATAGATATTTATTTGATGACATATTTCTTCTAGTTTTTGAGCGAA
>DATMFU010000125.1:0-3062 GCA_035556015.1 Niallia sp.
CCAAGTGAAACGGCTAAGCATCCTACCTCGAAAATTAAAAATCATGTTCATGAGTTAACGTTAAGAAGTAAATATAATCCCGTCACATTTGTTTGGGGACCACCAGGGACTGGAAAGACATATACTCTAGCAAGAGTGGCTTTACAACGTTATTGGAAAGGAAAGCGAATCTTAATTCTAGCCCAAAGTAACCAAGCAATTGATGTATTATTAAAAGAAATTACACAAACAGTTAAGAAGAAAGAACGTTTTAAAATGGGAGATATCCTTCGATATGGAGGCAATGCTACAGATGAACTTTTAGCAAAAGAACAAATAACCACCAGTTCTCTTCTTAACGAAAAGGAAATTGATTTAGCAAAACAAAGGCAAGAACTGTTATTAGAAAAGCAAAACCTAAAAGGGGACTTAGCTAAATCCTATAGTAACAGAGATTCTTCTAGTCTTTTAAAAATTGAAGAACAATTAGCAAGAGTATTAGAAAAAATAAGAAAACGAGAAATTCAATTTGTTGAGAAAGCAATGATAATTGGTACTACTTTGGCAAAGGCAGCGACAGATCCCGTTATATATGAAGATGACTTTGATTTAGTAATTCTAGATGAAGCAAGTATGGCTTATGTACCACAAGTAGCATTTGCCGCATCTTTAGGAAAAAGAATTATTGTTTGTGGGGACTTTAAGCAACTTTCTCCAATCGGAGCGAGCCGACATCCACTAGTGGAAGAATGGTTAAAAAGAGATATATTTTACGCAGCAGGTGTAGCGGAAAAGGTACATTCTAAAGAGTTACATGCTCAACTACTTCTGTTAAATGAACAGAGAAGAATGCATCCAATGATCTCGTCCTTCACCAATAAGTATATTTATCATTCATTAGTTGGTGACCATAAGAATGTATGGAAAACGAGAAATAGTATTGCAGAAAAAGCCCCTTTCCGTGGAGATGCAAGTATTCTTTTGGATACAAGCTTTATGGGTGATTTCGCTAGTTTTGAAAAAGGGACAAAATCACGAATAAATATCCTCCATTGTTTGTTGGCATTACAAGTAATTCATGAGGCATTAGAAGATAATACAGAAAGTATCGGCTACATTACTCCATATCGAGCTCAAGCTGAATTAATGGAAGGAATCGTAAATGACTTTTTCCCACAAGCATATATGAATAAACAAATTACGGTCGCTACTGTGCATCGCTTTCAAGGTAGTGAAAGAGATATTATTATTTTTGATAGTGTTGAAAGTGAACCTTTTCTCAAACCAGGAATGCTTCTTATCGGCAAAGATAGTGAAAGACTTCTAAATGTTGCGATAACCCGTTCAAAGGGTAAATTTATTCATATTGCAAACAGGAGCTATATGAAGAAAAAAGTCCAGAAAGGGAAAACTGTGCACCAGTTAATTAATCACCAAGAAGAAAATAATACGGTAATTACTTCTGCAAATATTGGCAACTGGATAAAACAAAATAATCCTAAATTATTTTGGACGCACGCAAAGAAACTAGACATATTGAAGAAAGATATATTGAGAGCTAATGGAGACATAGTATTTGCATTACCAGATAACAAAAATATAACGAATATGTGGAAAGAATTATTACCAAATACCAACCCAGTGAAGCAATCAACATTGTCATTTCCTATTATTATTATAAAAAATAAAATTGTTTGGTTAGGCTATCCATTAGAGGCAATGAATGGTACGAAACCACCATCAATTGGCTTAAGAGTACATTCACCTTTTTTAGCAGAATACCTTTTTAAAATGATTAATTCGTAAACTTCCTTAATAAAAAAGGAAGTTTTTTTTACATTCAGAGGATAATGTATTTTTTTGTAGAATAATAAGGAATACTATATAATTATACATCTATGGAGAATTTTTACTCACTATGATTTGGTTAGGAGCAAGTATGTTTAACATTCATATAAAAAACAAATCTTACATCATACCTATAGTGCTTTCTTTTATCATCTTAATTTTGGTATACCCTTTTGTCCATTATTTTCTTAATGAAAATAACTATACAAGTCTCCATACATTCTTGGAAATATGCGGAATATTTCTTAGTATATCTATCGCTATATATAGTTGGTTTTGTTATAAATACGAAGCAACTGTCGTTTATTTATGGACACCTTTTCTTTTTATTACTATTGGTATACTTGATTATTTTCATACTTTTTCTTATATGAATATGCCTTTTTTCATCACTATAAATACGGAACAAAAAACAATTTGGTTATGGATGTTTGCAAGAGTAATCCAATCTGTTTCATTATTTTGCCTATTAGTATATTCAAGTAAGAAAAAGCAGATTACTTTTAAGAATCGTTTCTATATCTTTATTCCCGTATTTCTACTGGTTTTTCTTGTATGTTATTTTATATTCCAGTTTGAATCTTTATTGCCTATTTTAATAAATGCTAATCACACAACAACCTTATTAAAACGAATCCTTGAATGGCTAGTAATAATATGTCAAGTTATGTCTATCATTTTTTTATTTACTCCGTATTTTGACAGAAAGCAATTTAACCGACATGATTTATTTACTGCTTTTTACTTTTTAAGTTTAGGGAGTTTTTTATTATCTGGTTATAAAATGTCTGACCATTCTCAATTAATTGTTGCACACATATATAAATTAATTGGATTTATTTATATATTCAGAGCGTTTTATTTTAACAAAATAACAACAACTTTCATTCAAAAAGAGGAAATTAGTAATGACTTAAAAGAAATAGACTCCCTTCTTCGTTCCTTTTTTGATCATACAAAAGAAGGAATTATTCTTACCAATAAACAAGGGAAAATAATTAATATTAATGTAGCCTTTAGAAAAATGTTTGATTTAACCGGCGAAGAAATACAGGGAAAAGTAGTAACAGAAGTATTATCACAACATGAACTAAAAACTCATTTATTACTACATAATATTATTAATGGTATTCCAGTTCATAATTATGAATTAAGATATAAACAGAATTCTAGTGCTTATTTATTTCTTCAAATAACATTATCACCAATCTATAATGATCAAGGGGAATTAGAGT
>DATMFU010000126.1:0-6082 GCA_035556015.1 Niallia sp.
GAAGGAGAAGAAAAGGAAATGTTCCTTCAAGAATTAGGTATCGAAGAATCTGGATTAGATCAGTTAATTCGTGCAGCTTATCATCTTCTAGGATTGGCAACATATTTTACTGCTGGTGTTCAGGAAGTACGTGCATGGACATTTAGACAAGGTATGAAGGCACCACAATGCGCTGGTATTATACACTCTGACTTTGAAAGAGGATTTATTCGTGCAGAAACAGTTTCCTATGATGATTTAATGGCAAGTGGTAATATGGTTGCTGCTAAAGAGGCTGGAAAAGTTCGCTTAGAAGGAAAAGAATATATTGTTAGAGATGGGGATATTATACATTTCCGTTTTAACGTGTAGATAGTAGAAAGAGAATGACTTATTTGGAACAAAGACTAGAGGTGATGAGAGAAATAGATCTTCATCATTTCTAATTCTATGCCCTAAATAGGCATTCTCTTTTTTTTTCACAAGTGAATTTTTTATGATGGAAACTGTTTATACAATGAGTATTTGGAAATAATGGAATTTTAATGGGCGGTATTTATCCTGTTAAATTAAATTCGAACAAAATGTTACAGTAATAATAAACTGAAAAATACTCTTCTTTTTCTTAAGTTCATTGCTATTTACTAATGACTGTGCTATAATTTCATATTGTGAGTAATGTATAGTTGCTCCTTGCCCTTAGTGGGCCGTTTAGACCAAAAGGAGGTGAAAGTGATGAGAAAGTACGAAATTATGTACATCATCCGTCCAAATATTGAAGATGAAGCTAAAAAGGCTCTAGTTGAGCGTTTTAATGGAATCCTTACTGATAATGGAGCGGAAGTGGCTGAAGCTAAAGAATGGGGTAAACGTCGTCTTGCATATGAAATCAATGATTTCCGCGATGGTTACTACCAACTAGTTAAAGTTAACGCTGCACCTGCAGCAGTTGAAGAATTCTCTCGTTTAGCTAAAATTAACGAAGATATCATTCGCCATATCGTAATTAAAGAAGAAGTTAAATAATATAGATTTTGTTTCACGTGAAACATTTTATGGAAGGGAGTTGAAACTGATATGATGAATCGGGTAGTTCTTGTTGGCCGTCTAACTAAGGATCCTGAGCTACGTTACACACCAAGTGGAGTTGCTGTTGCATCTTTCACATTAGCAGTGAATCGTACTTTTACGAATCAACAAGGTGAAAGAGAAGCAGACTTCATTAACTGTGTTATTTGGAGAAAACCAGCAGAAAATGTTGCTAATTTCTTGAAAAAGGGAAGTTTAGCAGGTGTTGATGGCCGTATTCAAACACGTAGTTATGATGGACAAGACGGGAAACGTGTCTATGTGACAGAAGTATTAGCTGAGAGTGTTCAGTTCTTAGAACCTAGAAACAGCTCTGCAAATAGTGCTCCGAGAGATCAGGAAAATCCATTTGGATCTAATAATTATCAGAATCAGCGACCTCAAAACAATCGAAATAATCAGGACTATACAAGAGTGGATGAAGATCCATTTGCAAATAGTGGTCAAATCGACATTTCAGACGATGATCTTCCATTCTAATATGGAAACTGGTAATTAAAAAAGGAGGTTATTCTCATGGCAATGGGTGGACGCAGAGGAGGCCGTGCTAAACGTCGTAAAGTTTGTTACTTTACTGCTAACGGTATCACTAACATCGATTACAAAGATGTAGATTTACTTAAAAAATTCATCTCAGAACGTGGTAAAATTTTACCTCGTCGTGTAACAGGTACTAGCGCTAAATATCAACGTAAATTAACGATTGCTATTAAACGTGCACGTACTATGGCATTATTACCATATGTAAGTGGTGAATAATTAGCTTAAAAACCCTATTAGACTTAGTTCTAATAGGGTTTTTTATTACTTTCATTTATTGCAACTACGTTGATACCGCTTAAATTTAATAGTAAAATAATAATGGATACTTATATTAGCATTACCTTTCATTTACAAATAAAATTGTTTTATATGTTAATTAACTTGTATCGGGTATAATAAAAGGTATACATATTCCATAGTATTGAAATGTAAAAGTTAAATTTCGATTTATTAGGAGGAGAAAATTTGCCTACTTTTTTAGAGAAAGGGTCCATAAGGTTTCCGCTTATTTGTTTAATTGGAATTACCATCATTTTGCTTGGAATCCTATCTTACTATAATTGGCTGCTTTCTTTAATTGGTTTCATTCTTTCTGCTATTCCTTATTATTTTCTTTTTCAAATGGATTCCCGACAGAGGAAGGAAACAGAAGAATATATAACTACCTTATCCTACCGCGTAAAGAAAGTAGGAGAGGAAGCTCTCATGGAAATGCCCATTGGGATTATGTTGATAAATGATGAATATTATATTGAATGGACTAATCCGTTTATTGCCTCTTGTTTTACAGAGGATACACTTATCGGAAGATCTCTATATGATGTTTCTCCATCAATAATTCCATTAATTAAGCAAGAAGTAGAAACAGAGATAATTACTCTACATGAGAGGAAATTTCGGGTAATCCATAAAATAGAAGAGCGACTACTTTATTTTTTCGACGTAACAGAACAGACAGAAATAGAAAAGCTATATGAAGATGAAAGAACAGCTATTGCAATTATTTTCTTAGATAATTATGATGAACTTACTCAAGGAATGGATGACCAAACTAGGAGTAGCTTGAATAATAGTGTTACTTCCATACTAAATAAATGGGCAACTGATAGTGGAGTATTATTAAAGAGAATTTCATCAGAGCGCTTTTTTGCTGTTTTTAATGAACATATTCTACAAAACTTGGAAAAGGGAAAGTTCACTATTCTTGACGAAGTTAGGGAACTAACTACGAAGCAAAATGTACCATTAACATTGAGCATAGGAGTAGGATCTGGTGTATCATCATTACCTGAACTAGGGAATATTGCACAGTCTGGTTTAGATTTGGCTTTAGGTAGAGGTGGAGACCAAGTAGCTATCAAACAGCAAAACGGCAAAGTTAAATTCTATGGTGGAAGGACTAATCCTGTAGAGAAAAGAACAAGAGTAAGAGCAAGGGTAATATCTCATGCATTAAAAGAATTAGTGCTAGATAGTGATAAAGTTATTATTATGGGGCATAAAAATCCTGATATGGATGCAATTGGTGCTGCAATAGGTATCCATAAGGTTGCTCAAATGAACCAAAAAAAGGCATATATTGTAATTAACTTCCAAGAAATTGATACTGCAGTAACAAGATTAATGGAAGAAATTAAGAAACAAGAGTTTTTATATTCTAGTTTTATCACTCCAGAACAAGCATTAGAGATGGCAACAAATGATACGTTACTAGTAGTGGTTGATACACATAAGCCTTCGTTAGTGATTGATGAACGTTTATTGTATAAAATAGAAGATGTAGTTGTAATCGATCATCATCGTCGTGCAGAGGAATTTATTGAAAACCCACTATTAGTGTATATGGAACCATACGCTTCTTCGACAGCCGAGTTAGTAACGGAATTACTGGAATATCAACCGAAAACTAGTAAAATCGAAATGCTTGAAGCTACTGCCCTTTTAGCAGGTATAATCGTAGATACAAAGAGCTTTACACTGCGCACCGGTGCAAGAACATTTGATGCAGCCTCTTATTTACGAGGTCAGGGAGCTGACACTGTTTTAGTTCAAAAATTCTTAAAAGAGGATATTGAGAGCTATATAAAAAGAGCCAAAATTATTGAAAATGTGAGCTTCTATAAAGAGGGAGTAGCCATAGCGGTAGCGAAGGAAGTAGAAATAAAAGATAATGTGCTAATTGCACAGACAGCAGATACGTTATTAACAATGGATGGAATCATTGCTTCATTTGTTATAGCTCCTAGAGGAGATTCCGTTATTGGAATAAGTGCTCGTTCATTAGGAGAAATAAATGTACAGATTATTATGGAGAGTCTCCGTGGTGGTGGACATTTAACTAATGCAGCAACACAGTTATCTGATATGTCTATGGAAGAAGCTGTAGCAAGATTAAAAATAGCTATTGATGATTATTTTGAAGGGAGAAAAAAGGAATGAAAGTAATTTTTCTAAAAGATGTAAAAGGCAAAGGTAAAAAGGGAGAAGTAAAAAATGTTGCAGATGGATATGCACAAAACTTTCTTTTTAAACAAGGGCTTGCTGTAGAAGCTAATGCTGGAGCAGTTAGTACACTAAATGCACAAAAGAAAAAAGAGGAAAAACAAGCGATTGAAGAGTTGAATCAAGCAAAAGAGTTTAAAGAAAAACTTGAAAAAATCACTGTAGAATTACAAGCGAAATCTGGTGAAGGTGGTAGATTATTTGGGTCTATTACTAGTAAGCAAATAGCTGACGAGCTTAAGAAAAAGCACCAAATGAAGATTGATAAAAGAAAAATAGAACTAAATGATGCAATTCGCTCTTTAGGCTATACAAAGGTACCTGTAAAGCTTCATCATGAAGTAACAGCTACTCTAAACGTACATGTAAAAGAATTAAGCTAATATTGGAAGTAGAATTTAAAACTAAACATGTTAAAATAGATATATATTATAAAAAATGTGATGCAGATTATACTGGTCACATTTTTTATTTGGAAAATAGAAGTACTTTTATTGTAAATATAATGTGTATTAATATAAATATGGACCAGGATGCTTTATTAGAGGAGGTCTTTAATATTGAGTGAAATAACAAATGATCGTATTCCTCCCCAAAACATGGAGGCAGAACAAGCAGTTCTAGGAGCTATTTTCCTAGAACCACAGAGTTTAACACTTGCTTCTGAAATTTTAATTCCTGAGGACTTCTATCGTGGAGCTCATCAAAGAATATACTCTACTATGCTTAAATTAAATGATGAAGGAAAAGCTGTTGATTTAATTACCGTAACAGAAGAACTGGCAGCAACCAATAATTTAGAAGATACAGGTGGAGTTAGTTATTTAAGTGAACTTGCTGCTAGTGTACCTACTGCAGCAAACATTGAATATTATGCGAAAATTGTAGAAGAAAAATCTCTACTTCGCCGATTGATTCGAACAGCTACTACGATCGCCCAAGATGGCTATTCCCGCGAGGATGAAGTAGAGGCATTACTAAGTGAAGCAGAAAAAAATATTTTAGAAGTAGCGCAGCGTAAGAATGCAGGAGCTTTTCATAATATAAAGGATGTTCTCGTTCGAACATATGATAATATTGAGGAAATGCATAATCGTAAAGGGGATATTACGGGGATTGCAACTGGATTTGCTGAGTTAGATAAAATGACAGCAGGATTTCAGCGTAATGATTTAATTATTGTTGGTGCGAGACCTTCAGTAGGGAAAACTGCCTTCGCTTTAAATATTGCCCAAAATGTTGCTACAAAAACAGGGGAGAATGTAGCAATCTTTAGTCTTGAGATGGGTGCAGAGCAGCTAGTAATGCGTATGCTTTGTGCAGAGGGTAATATAGATGCCCAAAGATTAAGAACTGGTTCCTTAACAGATGAAGACTGGGGCAAGCTGACAATGGCAATGGGTAGCTTATCTAATGCTGGTATTTTCATTGATGATACTCCAGGAGTGAAAATAACAGATATAAGAGCTAAGTGCCGACGCTTAAAACAGGAACATGGCTTAGGAATGATTTTAATTGACTATTTACAGTTAATTCTGGGTAGTGGCCGATCAGGTGAGAATAGACAACAAGAGGTATCTGAAATCTCTCGTTCACTTAAGCAGCTAGCTCGTGAACTTAAGGTACCAGTAATTGCACTTTCCCAGTTATCAAGGGGAGTAGAACAACGTCAAGACAAACGACCAATGATGTCTGATATAAGGGAATCAGGAAGTATTGAGCAGGATGCTGATATTGTGGCATTCTTATATCGTGACGATTACTATGATAAAGAATCAGAAAGCAAGAATATCATTGAAATTATTATTGCTAAACAACGTAACGGTCCAACTGGTACCGTCCAACTAGCGTTTGTAAAAGAGTATAATAAGTTCGTTAACTTAGAAAGGCGTTTCGATGATGCATCTGTTCCTGCAGGTGCTTAAAAGATTAGTAGCTATAATGCTATTAATCTTTTTTTTGATTAAAT
>DATMFU010000127.1:0-14822 GCA_035556015.1 Niallia sp.
TTGAAGTAATGCTTCATGATCGTCTTTTTTATACTCTTCACGAACATAAGAGAGAGCTCTTCTTGTTACATAAGATATATAAGAGGATAGCATCTTCCTTGCTTCTTCTACATCAATCGAATCTTTTCCGATAATGTTCGAATAAAGGTCTACGCCTTCCAGCTCCCTTTTTAATTTCAAATTTATAATCTCTTCATATATACCTTGATTAAGCAACTATAGTCACTCTCCTTAGTAGTTCCACTTATAATTAAATAGGCAACCATTTAAGAGTCTTCTCTTCCCACCGGATACTTAACCCGATTCTTCTCCATCTTCTTTAATCCCTCTTCCTCCAAATCAATTCCAAGTTTGTCTGCTAGTTGGATTAAATAAATCAGTACATCTGCCATTTCTTCTTTTATATTTTGCATATCTTTATGTTTTGCTTCTTCACTACTCTTCCACTGAAAATTCTCTAAAAGTTCACTTGCTTCTAACACGATGGATATTGCTAAGTCCTTTTCATCATGGTATTGTTTCCAGTTTCTTTCGTCACGAAATGCTAGTACATCTTGAATTAATGCTTTCATATTTTTCTTCTCCTCCTCTATGCTTATTCCAACGTTTCTTTTTACTTCTTAATATCTCTATTATTAACCATAGATAGAAGAAAGGCTAGAAACGAATCTACAATATTTTACAAATTTCACATTCCTATCTTGAAAATAAACAAAAAAAGTACAGACCTACTGCATGTAAACTCGCAGTAAGTCTATACCTTTTATTTTAATTCTACTTTCACACCGAAATGATCAGAGACGATAGGAGTGTTATTTCCATCAAACAATACTTCGTACGTTTTTACCGTTAAGTGGGAAGAAACAAAAATATAATCAATTCTTAGAAGATCACTATTATTCTCCCACCCATCTATTTTTTTCATAACGGTATGACTTCCCTTTTTCTCATTGGCAGCCAAGTAAGCATCCTTTAGATGGGGGTGAGTGGAAACAACATGATATCCTTCTTTTTCTATATGAGCAGGGTTATTAAAATCTCCCATTAATAATAGATTTTCTTCTTGATACGGTTCCCAAGCTTTTACAAGCTGGTTCCATTCATATAAAAATGGATAACTTTTTGTTTCATCCTGCCACCATGACATGTGTAGACCATAAACAATATAGTTCTTTTCATTCGCTTGAAAACGAACTTCTAGCGCCTTCCTTGTATGGTAATCAGTATAATCATTGCTTCGAGATAACAATATTCCTCTCGCATGAGTTAATTGAAACCGAGTGAGTATCGCAATTCCTTCATCATACTGATCATACCCAATATGATTTGGTACCCAGCTCCAATAATAATCCAACCCGTGTTTTTTTAATTCCTGCTGTAGAAGAAAAGCAAAGTTATCCTTTTTTATGATTGTTCCATGGTTTGGTGAAAGAAAGTAGGAATCTGTTTCTGCTTTCTCTGCATTCATCGTTTGATTTACTTCTTGTAAGGAAATCACATCATATTCTTCTACTAGTATTTGTTCTTTTATAGCTGCTAATTTTTCCAATGGATCTTCTTCTATCCAGCTATGGGTGTTTAAAGTTAATAATTTCATTCGCTTTGCTCCAAATAATCGTTAATATCTGATTTTAATATATCTGCCTTTGGACCGTAGATAGCTTGAACGCCACCATCCTTTTTGAGTAGCCCCATTGCCCCTGCAGATTTCCAAAGTCCTGTATCGGCCACTTTATCCATTTCTTTAACAGATACACGTAATCGAGTCATACAAGCATCTACATCGGTAATATTAGCTTTTCCACCTAATAATTTTACTATCTCTACTACTTGACTGTTAGTAGTTCCAACAGTATCTGATCCTGCAGCAGTTTCGGCTAAAGTAGTATCTGTGTCATTCTCGTAATTCCCTTTACGACCTGGTGTTGCAAAATTAAATTTCTTAATCATGAAATTAGCAATAAAATAGGACCCTACAAAAAATACTACACACACAATGACAAAGTTTAGAACATCCCCTCCCAATCCTGCTTTAAATGCGATTGGTAAACGAGTAATTAATTCTAAATTTCCGAAAGAATGAAGTCGTAAATGAACAATATCTGCAGATGCAAATGCTAATCCTTGTAAAATCGAATACACGAAGTAAAGTGCAGGTGCCGCAAACATAAACATAAATTCTAACGGTTCTGTAACTCCTGTTAAGAATACTGCTATTGCTGCTGAAAAAATCATAGACTTATATTTTGTCTTTTTGTCCATATCAACATTTCGATAAATCGCTAGAGCAACACCCATAAGAATAGCAGTTGCACCAATCATTTGTCCCACTTTGAAACGTGCTGGAGTAACAGTTGAAATTAATTGATTGTATGTGGAAGTATCACCAGCATTCGTTAGATTCACTAAATCACTTGCCCATGCCAACCAAAGTGGATCTTGTCCAAACACTTCTTTTCCTGCCATTACACCAGACATGATAGTATACGTTCCACCTAACGATGTATAGTTAATTGGAATCGTTAACATATGATGTAATCCAAATGGAATAAGCAGTCGTTCCGCTGTACCGTAGATAAATGGTGCTAAAACGGGAGCACTTTCACTGGAAGTAGCGATCCATAATCCAAATTGGTTAATACCTGTTTGGATAGTCGGCCAAACAATGGCTAAGATAATGGAAACGATAGCAGACCAAAGAATAACAACAAAAGGAACAAACCTTTTTCCATTAAAGAACGAAAGTGCATCAGGTAATTTTCTAAAATTATAGTACTTATTATAAACAATGGCTCCTACAAATCCGGAAATAATCCCGACAAATACTCCCATATTTAGTGCAGGCGCTTCCATTACACTAGTAAAATATCCATCTACTAATATTTTTGTTCCAAACAAAGTATGTGTAAAAGCTCCCTCTTGGGAAAGCATGTCATTTGTAACCCCAAAAATAGATCCTGTGATTCTATTAATTAATAAGAAAGCTATTCCTGCTGCAAAAGCACCACCGGCTTTTTCCTTCGCCCAGGATCCACCTATTGCTAACGCAAATAAAATATGTAAATTCCCAATAATTCCCCAACCAATATTCTCTATAACGCTTCCAACTGTCAGAAAAACGGAAGCATCTATCATGGCTATCAACTTTCCTATACTAATCATAATACCAGCTGCTGGCATTACAGCTACTACTACCATAAGTGCTTTTCCGAATTTTTGCCAAAACTCAAACGAAAAGATTTTTTTCATTATTTTTCCTCCAATTCCAATTAAAACGTTTGCATTGAATGTATATTTGATTATATTAATATATCAACACTTTTGCAAGCGTTATTATTTAAAATATTCTATTTTTTGCTATATATAGCGCAAACGCTTGCATAAATCAGTTTCATTCACATACTTTATGACACTTAGTAAAAACTTGATAGATTTACTTAAAAACCAAGACTTAACTCACAGACCTTATTTCCTATTTTTAACAAAAGTACATCGAATGTCTGTCCTTCTTATATACATACTCTTATAATACAGATATTCATGTAATTCTTTTAAACTAGTTTTACCTTTAAAACAGGATTAACGAAATGATAATGATGTTTATGGTTCGTTCCTTCTATATATACAAACCTGCAAACAAAATTATCACTTGTTATCTATAAACTTTTCATATCTGTATTGTACTACCATTTATTTACTTGAATAATGAATGCTACTACTATTACAGAAATGAAACATGTATTGTCACTTACTATCCATTTAGGAAAGTGCAATATATGATAACCAACTATGAGGAGGATACAATGAAAAAAAGAAATTACGGATTCTTCATCATTGCATTACTAGCATGTATACTAGTAGGCTGTGGGAATGGAGAAGCAAATACGGAAAAAAAGGTAGAAAAAGAAGAAGTAACAATTGATGAAACAGAAGAAAAAGTAACGAAAACATCAGGCAGTGCAACTTCAGAGGAACAAGAAGCGACTGAACAAACAGAAGAAACTGAAGCAGATGTATTTGAAGCATCAACAGAATCCACTGAAAAATCTGAAACAAGTGAAAATCTATTTGATAAGCAAAAAGTCTTTAAGTTCAATAATGGAGATATTGTGATGACGCTTGAAAAAGCAGTGTTTACAAAACAATATGGTGCATCCAATGCTGCTCCTGAAGATATAGAAAGTTACATAGCGGATAATGAAACATACCTTGTTATTACAGGAAAAATAAAAAATGATACGACTAATAGTTTAAGTTTTGGTAACGCCCTAGGTCAGATTAATTTTTCCCTCACTTATGATGAAAAACACACCTTTACAAATGTAAGTTCAGCGGAAGAAGAAGATGGAACAAAATTAGGAGCTTCTTCCATTGATGCTTTATCCGAAGGAAATATACATGTACGTTTCCAATTACCAAAAACGGTAGCTGAATCAGATAAACCATTAGTTCTAACTGTTATAAACGGTGATGATAAATTTGATTTGAATTTGAAATAAAACATAATAGTTTGCAAAGAAAACGGAGTCTTTCCCATATTATCAATCTTAATTGATATGGTATGGTTAGACTCCGTTTTCTTGCATCTTTTTTTATCTTTAAAAACAATATGCACATGACAAAATAGACCCGAACAAAGGCTCGGGTCTATTTCCATGTTCATTTTACTTCAGATTATTACTTACATCAAACCTTAAATAACACCTTGAGCGATCATTGCATCTGCTACTTTTACGAAACCAGCAATATTTGCTCCTACAACAAGATTTCCTTTTGTTGCATACTCTTCAGAAGCTTGCATACTTTTGTTATAAATATCAATCATAATGTCTTTTAATTTACTGTCCACTTCTTCTAATGACCAAGCGATTCTAGCGCTATTTTGTGCCATTTCCAAAGCAGAAGTTGCTACGCCACCTGCGTTAGCAGCTTTAGCTGGAGCAAATAGAACATTATTTTCTAGGAATAAATCCACTGCTTCTAATGTAGAAGGCATATTTGCTCCTTCTCCAACTGCTTTTGCTCCATTAGAAATTAACTTTTCTGCTGCTTCTTTATCCAACTCATTTTGAGTTGCACATGGTAAAGCAATATCACATGGAATTCCCCAAATGCCAGTAAATCCTTCATGATAAATAGCACCTTCATGCTCTTTTACATATTCATGAATTCTCTTACCTTCTACTTCTTTTAATCTTTTAATTGTATCTAAGTTAAGACCATTTGGATCATAAATGTAGCCGCTTGAATCACTACATGCTACAACTTTCGCACCTAATTGCATTGCTTTTTCCATTGCATATATAGAAACATTTCCAGATCCAGACACAACAACTGTGCTATCTTTGAAAGATAAGCCTTGAGCCTTAAGCATTTCATCCACAAAATATACTAATCCATAACCTGTAGCTTCTTTACGACCTAAGCTTCCACCGTATCCGATACCTTTTCCTGTTAATACGCCAGCTTCATATGCATTTTTTATTTTTTTGTATTGTCCAAACATATAACCGATTTCTCTAGCTCCAACCCCTATATCTCCTGCTGGAACATCGGTATCTGGTCCAATATGTCTGCTAAGTTCTGTCATAAAGCTTTGACAAAAACGCATGATTTCCATATCTGACTTACCTTTAGGATCAAAGTCAGAACCACCTTTACCGCCACCAATTGGTTGACCTGTTAAAGAGTTCTTAAAGATTTGTTCAAATCCTAAAAATTTAATAATACTTGCGTTAACAGAAGGATGGAATCTTAATCCTCCCTTATAAGGTCCGATTGCACTATTAAATTGAACGCGATATCCACGATTAACTTTTACATTTCCATTATCATCTACCCATGGCACTCTAAAAGTAATCATTCGTTCTGGTTCAAGTATTCTCTCTAATACTGCTAATTTAATATATTCAGGTTTTTTTACTAGTACAGGTACTAAAGAATGTAGAACTTCTTTAACTGCCTGTTGGAATTCCCCTTCGTTTGGATTACGTTCTTGAACGCTAGCGTATAACTTGTTGATATAATCTTTCACGATTTCTAGTTGATTTTGTTCTGTTTTCTCTAGCACTTTCATTCTTGTCAGCCCCTAAGTTTTTTGTATTATTAGAATATTTACTTTTCTATTGTGTGACTTTATTTTATAATTTTATTATTAATAGTTCCAATACTAATTTGAGATTGAATTAATGCGTTTAACGCATCAATTAAAAAAGGAGGAAATATATGGAGTTAAGACAAATCCAATATTTTTTGGAAGCAGCTAAAAGAGAACATATGACGGAAGCAGCAGATGCACTGCATGTTGCCCAATCATCTGTAAGCAGGCAGATTGTAAATTTAGAAACAGAATTAGGAGTAGAACTTTTTATACGTGATGGAAGAAACGTAAAATTGACTCCGTTAGGAAAAGTTTTTTATGAGCGAATGAAACAATTATGGAATATGATGGAAGACGCAAAAAGAGAAGTAGAAGAATCATTAGATCCTAAAAAAGGTACTGTAAGAATTGCGTTTCCAATTAGTATGGCTGCTCATACACTACCTTCTATTATTTATTCCTTTCGTACACGATACCCAGAAGCTAAATTTCATATGAGTAATGCCCTCTATTATGACCTTATTGACGGTGTAATTAACGGCCAATTTAATTTAGCAATGATTGCCCCAATGCCTAAAAAAGAGAAAGATAGTAAAATTAACGGTTCTACCTTATTTATTGAAAATATTGTTGCACTTCTTCCCCTTCATCACCCATTAAGTCAACAAAAAGAAATCCGATTAAGAGAATTACAGTCAGACCCTTTTTGTGTTCTTCCAGAGGGTTTTGTGTTCCGTGATCAAGTTGTTCAAGCTTGTCATGATGCAGGTTTTTCTCCTCAAATTGCATTCGAAGGAAAAGATATCGACGCACTTAAGGGCCTTGTTTCTGCTGGATTAGGTGTAGCCTTAATGCCTGAGACAACTCTAGTAGATAACACACCGCGATCTACTTGTGTCATTCCTATTTCAGATGCGAATCTTACTCGAACGGTTGGTGTCATTTATCCAACCCAACGTAAATTACTCCCAACAGAGGAACTTTTTTATTATTTTCTACTAGATACATATGAAAGATTGAACGAGTTTAAAAATTAAGTGAGTTTGCTGAATAACCTTAAGAATTAAAAAATGTAAGTATAAAGAAAAGCCATTTAAATAAATCAAATGGCTTTTATCCACAATATATAGGGCGAACAATCTAGCTATGCATTAGTTGCTATTTTTTCCTCCACCATTCAATGCTTCTTTAATTAATTCATTGACTTGGCTATTTACAACTAATCCTAAATGTCCAACACCACTAATTTGTACGTTTTTTGCTCCATCTAATTTTGAAAGCCAATTTGGAACCAAATAATCATTCTTACTGTAAATGGAAGTATAAAGTATTTTATGATTTGCATCTTTTCCTACTGGAGCTTTAGATGTTACAAATCGGTTAGGAGAACCTAGTGTTACGACATCATCCACTTTTGTTCCACCTGTATTAAGAATATACGTAAGGGTATTGATTCCACCTGCACTATGTCCAATAACGTCTACCTTACTTTTACCTGTTTCTTTTAAGACTTTGTCTACATAGGATTGTAGTTGCTTTGCATTAGTCAAACTATTACCTGTTTTATCTATTAATTCAATTGCATATAACTCATCAGAAGACCAACCTTGTTTTAGCAAATAATTTTTAATCGCTAAAAAGTTCGTGCTATTACCGCCAGTTCCATGTACATAGATTACTGGATCCTTTTCCACTGTCTGTGCTTTCGAATAATTCGGCTTGATTCCAATAATAGAAAAAAATACTGCCGTACATATAGTTAAGGAAAGTATTAATCTAGTAAATTTCATATTTTACCTCCTATTGATTAAATACTATCTTGCTATATTCATTGTTATCTATTTTCAGAAGAGAAACAACCGGTAACATTTGCTAGCAACTAAACGGTTATACATAAACATATGGAATGCTGACTGTAATACCAATACTACATTCCCTTTTATTTCAATGATTAATCGCTGAAATACATAAAAAGACTTACTCCAAAATTGGTGTAAGTCTTTTATTAAAAAGTTGTAAAAGCTTTTTGGGAATTATTTTCGCAGCATACTAAATATTCTTTTTATTCCACTCCTATTTATCCCGATCAAAAGCTGTTGGTGGCTGTTCCATCCACCCTTTTTCTATCATTATTTTCGCAGCGCTTTGTACAAAAGCAGAAGTTTTCATAAATGTTTTTCCATAAAGTAGCCCCACATCATGTCTTCCGTTAACAGCTACTGAGTTTCCAAATGCTCTCATCTTCATCGAAAACATGTCCATTTTATGAAATAGCATTAGTTTGTCTGAAAAAGGAGCGAAAGTGGAATCTGTCACCAAATCATCTATGAATGGTGGAGCAGGTAAATTCTCATCGTTCAGCATTTTCGTATGACTCTTTACTGTGGATGCAGTAAGTTCTCTCCCTTTCACAAATAACTCCCGAATCTTCTCATCTTTTACTACTTGAGCAAATGCCATAATTAAAGCTTTACTTGTAGCGTTGTTTTCAATATTATCGTAAAAATGGGTAATTTCTAATGCATGAAGAGGACGAACATCTCCTAGATATCCATTTAAAAAATTTTCATTAGCAAACTCTACTTTGTCACCTACTGGTATAACAGGAGGTTTTATGATTAATCCTTTATTCATTAGTATTGCCTTAATTTCTTCCATCAAAGCCATCGTAGAATTCATACAATACAAGAAAAACTCCACTACATCCTGTCGATATACTAACGGAATTGCAATGCTGTAAATACTTATTCCTGCTTTAGCAGCATATTTCAAGTAGTGAACATAGAATTCATCTTCAAATAACCTTGGCGCTCCCAAATTTACATCTTGGTTATCAAAGCCCTTTGGAATAGGAACATTTTCTTTTTCAAATATCTCCTTTGTTCTCTTTAAGAATTCCTTGGATAACTTTAAAGCGTTCTCTAGTAATGCTCGGATATCCTTATCTTCCACATGCTGAAGATAGTAACTTAAAATACAACTGGACATCGAATTGCCTGTATAGGTTGCCCATAATTTACCTAATTCGGCTGCTGTTAACTTTTCATTTGTACTTATTTTATAAGAACCTGGTTTAACCGGCTTAATAGGTTTCAAGGTAACACTCCTTTAACTTCTTTGTACTTTAATTTCTGTTACAACTTTTATGTATGATTAATCTTCGAAGCTAGCACCATTTCATATATAAAGCTATATATATGTTAATAAGAATTCCATTTTCCCCTATTAACGAAGGCAAGCATAATATATATGCTCGCCTTTTTTACTTGAATGGGAATTAGATGTCCTTATAATACTCAAGATACCTCTCCTACCTTATGCAAAAGAAGGTATTTTCCTCCAAAAAGTTTGGAATAATAACACCTTCCGATTAACGGAGAATGAAATATCCATTAAAAATAATATAAAGTTGGAAATGATTTTAAAAAGAGTATCCATCGTACACCCTCCACATTTAAGTTTAGTGATAAGACATTCATTACTCTTAACACTTAATCTTATTATTTGTGCAAAGAAAAGAATTATACATTAGGAATACTCTAACCAAAAAAGAAATTTCCTCTTCACCATTAGCATGGTCATTCACCATTCTGGTGAGCAAGCTTATTTCGATTAAGAGCCATTGGTGGTTGTTCTAACCAGCCATTTTCAATTAGAATATTTGCTCCATCTTCCGCATATGCAAGAATTTCTTTTGTTAGCTGAATATATGTTAGTCCTATATCTCTTCTAGAACTCATCCCCATTGCTGTTCCATAATAACCAATGCTTAGGCCAATTAATGCAGTTGCATAAAACATCATTAATTTATCAGAGAAAGTGTATGCAGTAGAATCTGTCACTTCTGCATCTAAGGAACTTGGCAAAGGAAGTTCTTCTTTTGTCAAGATATCCCCTAATACTTTACAATGATTTTTCGCCATCTCTTTTCCCCGTAATAAGAACTTTGTTACCTCTTTTGATTGAGCTACCTGACTAAATCCTATCATTGTAACAATTCCCAATTCATTTCTTTGATAATTAGAATATAAATGGGTAATTTCAGGACCTGTTAATGGACGTTTGTCCCCTAAAAAGCCATTTAGAAAACTTTGTTTTTTCACAAAGTCCACACTATTTGGGATTGGTAAATAAGGTGATCTACTATATAAACCTTTTCTTAACAGTACCTCTTTTATTCTTCTCATTAAATTTGTTAATTGTGTAATACACTCATGAAAATAACTATAAATATCTGCCCTAACAGCTAAAGCTAAATTAACCGTATATCCTTGAAGAGCAATTTGTGTTGCAGAATGAAGATAATGTAATACATAGATATCTGAAAATAGTTTCGGTGCAGAGAGAGAAACGTCCTTTTCTACGGAAAATCCATAAGGAATTGGATATTCTTCCTTACGCAAAATTTCTTCCAACGTTCTCAAGTTTCCTTTTCCTAAATCTAATGATTTTTGAAGTAACGACTTTATCTCTTTATCTTCTACAACCTCCAAAAAATGATGGAATTTACAATTAATAGCACTATCATTCATGTACGATTGCCAGATGGACGTAATTTCAACAGAAGTCAGTTTTTCATGCTTTTTTTCCAAAAGCATAACCTCCTATTAACAAACTGATTTATCTACAAATATAATTAATAAATGTTCATTCTAGTATCTGTTGATTTAGAAATTAGATACATGAAATTTGCTATTAAGAAAAAAATAAAAGTATTTAATGGCAAAAAATAAAGAATCCCAAAAAGTGCTTTAAGCCTTTTGGGATTCCCTTCTTAAAATGGAACTTATTTATTTAAATCATGATGTAATGATTCAGCAGGAATTTTATTAACAGGGACTTGTCCTTTAGGTACAGGTTCTTTTATATAGACAAAATCTCCTGTACCATCTTGTGCTGTACCAGTTGCCCATAAGCCTTCTGACGATGCAGTACCTTCTGATAAATTCCAGAACTCGTAAGCTTCCGGTTGTGATTCCTTTTCTGCTTCTGGTGGGAAACTTGCTGGTACTACGACACCTTTTTTAGCTTCCAGTTCTTCAATTGCTGCCATCCACTGATATTGATGGTAACGGTCACGAGCGAGCATTTTACGGAATGTTGCCTTTACACCCTCATCATGTGTCATATGATAAAGTCTTGCCACTTGAAGACGTCCTTGACTTTCTGCATGTAGATTAGAACGCATATCCGCAAGTAGGTTTCCACTAGCTACAATATAAGATCCATTCCATGGAACTCCATTTGAATTAGTTGGAAGACCTCCCAACCCGCTAACTAATAGATGCTGTGGATTAATACCACCCATAATAGCTGCTATTGCTGGATCTTTCGCTGCTTCCGCTTGGTCATCTGGAGATGCCCCATCTAATAGTTGGCTTATTAAAGAACATAGCATCTCAACATGGCCAATTTCTTCTGTCCCAATGTCCATTAACATATCCTTGTATTTTTCTTCCCCACGACAATTAAATCCTTGGAAAAGATACTGCATCATTACAGTCATTTCTCCGAATTGCCCACCAAGTACCTCTTGGATTTGACGTGCTAACATAGGATCTGGCTTGTCTACTTTCACTTCAAATTGTAATTCTTTTTGATGACGAAACATATTGATCTCCTCCTCTGATTTGTAATGTTCATGTTCTATTAAGTACCCAATTTAATTTGGAATAAACAGATAGAATAGTGGGATATGTTACCAATATTACAATCACAGAGATAATCTTATTAAAAAAGAGGACCCATTCTCCTATATAAATATTCCAACCAATAGGGAATATTTATAGGGAGATTAGCCCTCATTTATGCTATGGTATTTGTCAAACTGTTTCTCTTTCTATTAACTGAACTTCTAGTTCCTTACTCGATATATCCTCATGGAGAGCTTGCTGAAAAAGTGACTTTCCTAACGCTATTAATGGTATATCTATGGCAGTTATATTCATTAATTTTGCGATTGAATCATTACCAATTCCAATAATAGCAAGATCATCTGGTATCGAGATTCCAACTTTTTGACTGCATACTACCATCCCTGCTGCAACTTGTTCGCTTGTTACGATAAATGCTGTAGGCGGATGCTCGAGATTACTTATTCCCTCTATCACTTTTTCCCCATCTTCAAAGTAATAGCATTCATCCATTATATATTCTTTATTAAAAGGAAGATTATACTTACTGAGAAAATCCATATAGGCAAGTTTTCGATAGAAACTACTTGCTCCATCTTGCCTTCCAATACAATATCCAATCTTCTTGTGACCTTTATCAAATAAGTATTCTAAGACATGTGAAAAGATTTTATAGTGATCTACATAGGAGGATGCAATATTACGATCTTCTGTATTTTCACACACAACAATATTTCCATACTGTAAATGTTCTTCAATAATAGACAAATCACATTTCCTTGAACAAAATATTAACGAATCTATTTGCTTTTGCTTCAACATTTGTAAAGCTTCCATTTCCTTCGTTTCGGAATAATCTGTTTGAAATAAGACAAGCTTATAATTGTTTTCTAACGCTTTTTTTCCAATTCCTTTCAATAAAAGAGAAAAATATGGCAGGTCAATATAGGGAATTACAACACCCATTAACTGTGTTTTACCTTTACTTAAATGAACAGCATTAATATTTCGATAATAGTTCGTGGATTCAATGGCCTTAAGAACAGCTCTTCTCTTTTCTTCACTTACATACGGCTGATTATTTAAGACTCTAGATACGGTTGTGACAGAAACGCCTGCCATGTTGGCTAGATCTCTTATGTTAGTCATCGGCATACCTCTTTTACAAGCAATGTTAATGAATTTTGGAAAACCTAGCTAAGTTAGCTGCTTACATTCTCCATATATATAATACATTACTATAAAACAAGTTTAAATCGATATTATTAAAAGAATAGGTAGTTCATTAAGATGCTAGACATTTATTTGATGATTTAGTTGGTATAGCTCTCTTCTATACGCCTTTCTCTACTCGCTTTCTTTCATAAATGGCTTTTAGCTCTCTCCTATAAACCATTCTCTCTACTTTTTCTATCTTAAATGGCTTTTTGCTCGCTTCTATAAACCATTCTCTCTACCTTTTCTATCATAAATGGCTTATAGCTCTCTTATCTTTTACTCTTTTCACGTCCTCCTTAGGTGGATATCCAAACATTCGAGAATACTCCCTGCTAAATTGGGAAGGACTTTCATATCCAACTTGAAAGGCTACCTCTGCCGCATCGATAGATTCAGCAATTAATAAATGTCTCGCCTCTTGTAATCTAAGTTTCTTTTGAAATTGGATGGGGCTCATATTCGTTACTTCCTTAAAATAACGATGTAAGGTAGCCGGACTCATATTTGCTTTTTCTGCGAGTTCCTCAATACGAAAAGAACTAGCATAATTGGTTTTTATATAATCAATAACATGTCTAATTTGATTTATTTGACTTCCCTCTATTGCCATTTGTTCTAGTGTACTTCCATGTTTCCCTTGCATAATAAGATAAAGAATTTCCTTTTTATATAAAGGAGCTAAAATTGGTATATTTTTTGGATTTTCTAATAAACGAGCTAATCGTAGTACTGCATCTAATAATTGCTGTTCTACTCTATTTATGTATAGTGCTCGCTTTGTATTTTTCACTTGCTCTATTTGAGTTTTTGCTTCCCTTAAAAGCTCTAAAATTTCTCTTGGTGTAAACTCCAACTTTAAAGCAAGGTATGGCTTATCAAAAGAAGCTTCCACTACTTGCCCTGTAACCGGTAAATGAACAGAGGAAACAATATAGTCTGCTGGACCATAATTAAATTGCTCTGTAGAAAGCAAGATTTCTTTTTCTCCTTGAACAATAATACAAAATGAGGGCTGAAAAACACTATGAATAGGTTCTGTCTTACGTGACTCTCGAATCAAGAAAGTAGATGGAATACTTGTTTGATTAACCCCATCATATACGGAAAAACGGGAAATAATGCTACTTAGTTCACTCAAATTTTGTTCCAATTGATTCCTCATCTTCTCTCCCCCAAATCACTCTTATTACTTGAATATAAGTCATTTACCATATTTAGTAAACCAACATGAGAGGATTAGGCAATCTTTTGATAGAAATAGGATATCGCTTTCATTTCTTATTATTACATAATAGGTATAAATAATGTCACTAAAACCTAACAACTGGAGGTAATATGATGGAATATACGAAGCTAGGTAATACTGGACTAGATGTTTCAAGGCTTTGTCTTGGTTGCATGAGTTTTGGCAATCCAGAACGTTGGATTCATCCTTGGGTACTAAATGAAGAAAATAGTAGACCTATTATTAAGAAAGCCCTTGAACTTGGGATAAATTTCTTTGATACAGCAAATGTCTACTCCATGGGTTCCAGTGAAGAAATTATAGGAAAAGCCCTTAAAGAATATGCTAATCGAGATGAACTTGTTCTTGCAACCAAAGTGCATGGACGCATGCATGAAGGACCAAATGGAGGAGGTCTTTCGAGAAAGGCTATTTTAAGTGAAATGGATAAAAGTCTTAAACGCCTAGGAACAGATTATGTGGATCTTTATATTATTCATCGTTGGGATTACGAGACTCCAATTGAAGAAACCATGGAAGCATTGCATGATGTCGTCAAATCTGGGAAAGCAAGATATATCGGTGCTTCTGCCATGTATGCTTGGCAATTCCAAAAAGCATTATACGTGGCAGAAAAAAATGGATG
>DATMFU010000128.1:0-6495 GCA_035556015.1 Niallia sp.
TAATAAGAGAATCATATGCTTTTTGTTGATAATATTCTGCAACTTGTGCTCCTAAATTTCTACTCCCACTATGAATAACAATATAAATACTTCCATCTTGGGATTGATTTAACTCAATAAAATGATTACCTCCCCCTAACGTTCCGATACTTTTCTCTGCTCTATCTTTATTTATGGGTGCTTTCACTTTATTAAGGTCGATTTGATTATTATATTCATGTGCTTTATTTCTTATTGAAAAACCACTTGGTACATATTTTCGTACAATTTCATCTAATTGATCATAATTGATATTCCCGTCTCCAGTACTCACTTTTGCTACAGCCATCCCACATCCAATATCGACTCCGACTAAATTAGGAACTATTTTATCTGTAATCGTCATGGTCGTACCAATCGTACATCCATATCCAGCATGTGTATCAGGCATAATGCGTATCTTACTATTTTTCACAAATTCTTGTTCACAAAGTTCTTTAATTTGCAAAGCTGCTAATTCATCTAATTGTTCTGTAAATACTTTAGCTTTATTAAATTTCCCTTGTATTTCTAACATTCTCTCACTTCCTTATTATCGTCATAATTTAACATTCTACATTTTAGGATAAATCCCTCTCTTTTCCAATGAACATTGACGAACCTATTTGTATGCATATACACTAAATTTATATGTATTAAAAGATATGGAAAGGTGTGGTACATTGACTGCTGTTTATTTAGGAGTTTCACTTCAGGTACTATTAGCTGTTATACTCCCGTTTATCTTACTAGTGTATTTAATGAAGAAAAAATTGCTTTCCTGGAAATCCTTATTAATGGGTATTCTTATATTTATTGTTTTCTCACAAATATTTGAAAAGATTCTTCATGTTCTCGTTCTTGCACCTAATGGAGTCGAATTAAAAGGCTCATCAAATCCTTATTTATTTGCTCTTTATGGTGGTCTTGCTGCAGGTGTCTTTGAAGAAATGGGTAGATACATAGCTTTTAAACTATTTTTAAAAAATAATCGTCACTATAAAGATGGACTTTCATACGGTCTAGGTCATGGAGGGATAGAAGCTATCTTCATTGGTGGTATGTCGGCACTAAGCTCCCTGTTAATCGCTAGCCTAGTTCAATCAGGTAATTTACAAAAAGTAATGGGATCTGTATTGCCAGATGACCAAATTACTGCACTTAGTGAACAATTTGAACATGCATCATTTTGGTTATTCGCAGCAGGCGGTTTTGAAAGAAGCTTTGCTCTCGCTCTACATATAGCACTATCTATACTTGTACTTTATGCTATTAGAAAACAAAAGTTTGTGTATGTCCTTTACGCGATACTTATTCATGCAGCAATAAATTTCTTCCCAGCTCTCTATCAAGCCGGTACAATTACGAACTTACTCCTCATAGAAATATTCTTAGGCATTATTGCGATTGTTTCGGTCGTATTTGTAGTGAAAATGAAACCAAAATTTGAAGAATAATAGAAGATGGAGCTTATACATAATTATGGTAAGCTCCTTTTTTTAAGTCATTAACTACTATCTTATGAATATATTTTCTAAATAAGTTAAATGTTGATAAAGCCATATCCAAATGAACCCCTAAATCTTTACCAATTCAGCGTAACAATGTAAATTCCTGCCTATTGTTCATAGTATCTTTCTTAAGAGATATGTTATGATAGCTTTATGTCTGTTAATATGTTCATACATATGTAAAATGTTTTTTCAAGGAGCGTGTTTAATGGAAAATTGGATAATGAATACAATGGAAGATTACGGATACATCGGAATTCTTCTATTAATAATGATGGAAAATATTTTTCCTCCTATCCCATCAGAAATCATATTAACCTTTGGTGGTGCCATGACAATCGGTACAAGTATGACTGTTACTGGTGTTGTTTTGGTTTCTACTATCGGCTCAGTTTTAGGAGCAGTTATTTTGTATTATATTGGAACTTTTTTAGATATGAAGCGTATGGAAAAAATTGTTGATAAATGGGGCCATATATTACGATTAAAAAAAGAAGATATTCATAAAGCTGATGGATGGTTTCAAAAGTATGGCTATTGGACAGTGTTTTTCTGTCGATTTATCCCCTTGATTCGTAGTCTAATCTCTCTTCCTGCTGGAATGGGAAGAATGAATTTTGGGATTTTTCTATTTTTAACTACGCTTGGTACTTTCACATGGAACTTTATTCTTATACGAATAGGTGCAGCTGTTGGAAATTCATGGGAAGAAATTGTAGCATATATGGATGTATACTCAAATTTTGCATATGCGATAATTGCGCTAGTCGGGATTATTTTCATAATAATGTATGTTAGAAAAAAATATATTAAACAGAAATAGGGTATTAAAAGCTGGTAACAAATTAATTGTTCCAGCTTTTTTGATTTACTTATGTATTTTTCTTCGTACAAAATCGAGAAATAGCATAATGATTAGAAATAGTAAGATTATCGAAACAAAAGGAACTTGATATATTAGGGTTATTCTTACATGTAATAAAAGATCTATAAGGAAATAAGTAATTAGAAGAACTATTCCCAATTTTATTATAGATACATTTTTATATTTTCTCATAGATTCACACCTTTTTCTCCACTACTCTCATAATCAAAGTATATGATAATCAATGCTTGGTCTATAACTATGTACGCTTTTCCTGATAAATATAAGTTTTTCTTAAAATCGTATTTCACTCATTTTACTAATGTTCCTTTTTTGTTTTACATCAAGTTTATTTAAATATTGCTTTATTCATTATGTTAATCTTCCGGATTAATGATAGCTAATACTTGATGGTCCTTCCATTGTCCATTAATTTTCACATTACTTTTGGCAATTCCCTCTTTGTGGAAACCAGCTTTTTCTAGAACCCGAATAGAACCAATATTATGTGGCATAACCCCTGCTTCTAATCGATGTAGATGTAATTCTTTAAAGGCAAAATCTACTAATTGCTTCACTGCTTCTGTCATATACCCTTTTCCATTCTGATCTTGATCTAGTACATATCCGACTATAGCATTATAAACAGGCTCTCTTTTTACTTGATAAAGGTTAACACTTCCAATAAGGGAATCATTCTCTTTCAAAAAGATACCAAAATGATAGCTAACATCATTATTTGTATTTTCTTTCCACGATTGAATAAGCTTTTGCTGATATTCTAAGGTATAAAATTCAGCCTCTCTTTTAATAGAAAAATCTTTAAAGAATTCCTTATTTTTTTCTTCCATTTTCCAAAGAGCCTTTGCATCCTTACTTTCAAAAAGTCTTATATATGTATTTGCTTTCGTTAATTCCATATTAATAAATTCCTCTTTTCGACTAGTCTAGTTGATATAATCAATTATTTCTAATAAATCAGTTTGAATGCGTAAAATTTTAATTATCCTTTATGGAGAGTCACTAATTGAACAAATGTTTTCTTTTTTTTATAATGGTTCCCATATTCTCTCCACCACATTTAGTTTATCATTCGTAAAGATCAGTTTATATATATCAGGCATATCTAAACGAGACCAGAAAGAAAAATCATACTTTGCATCAAAATGATTCATGATTAATGCCAATATATTTCCATGTGTTCCGATTACAATATTTTTATTAGGATACCGATTTAATGTTTCTTTAAGAGCCTGAATGCCTCTTATTTGAGCATCGTTATTTGATTCGCCCCCATCAAAGGAATATGTTTCTTCCTTCCATAATTGTATAATAGCTGATTCAAAATCATCAACTGGTTTAGTAGAAAGCCTCCGTTCTTTAAAACCCTCTATTATCTCCACTTTTACATTAATAATAGAGGCAATTGGTTCTACTGTTTGTATCGCTCTTTTATAAGGACTTGAAAGGACAACATCCACCGGTTCCTTTTGAAGGATCTCTCCCACTCGATTTGCAGCTAGTACTCCCTCAAGAGACAATGGTCTATTTCGTTCGTCGGTAGAATAGTTAGAATGAGCATGCCTTACTAAATAAACAGTAGTCATTTAAATACTCCTTGTTCATTGTTTTATTTATGTTCTGCTTTTAATTTCGAATATATATTCGTATCATAATGAATACCATCTTGAAGTATATAACCTCGCAATATTCCTTCATGCTGAAATCCTAGCTTTTTTAAAAGATTATTGGATGCATCATTTTCTAGAAAAACAACCGCTCCAATTCGATGTAAATCAAGCACATCAAATGCATAGGTTAATACGCTTTTAACCGCCTCTGAAGTATAGCCATTTCGCCAATAAAATGGTTGAATTTCATAGCCTATTTCCCCTCGTTTACTCTTAAACAGTAAATTATTTAACCCTATAGTACCAATTAACCCAGGTTGATCTTTTAATTGAATTCCCCATCTAATGGATCGATCTGCTTTATAGTTGTTCGCAAAAAGGTCAATTATATCGTAAGCTTCCACTATTTTAGTAAATCGGGACTGACCATAATAGCGAATCACTTTTTCATTAGAAAAAGAGGAAAAAATACTTTCTGCATCCTCTTTGTTAATTTCTCTTAACACTAATCTTTCTGTCTCTAAGATTGGGAACATATTATTCTCCTCTTCTTTGTAAAATATACTAACAAATATATAACCTCATATTTCACATCTTATTATGACATAGCACTCAAATACTTATTTTTTTATCACTCCTTAACTGTGGAATTTTTGTTTTATTATAGAGGATATTCTTAAAGTTTAACAGTAAAGTTTTTTACTATTCTCAAAATCAACTTACATATTCTACTGTATTCTATTTCATTTATCATTTTTAACTATCTTGATAGTATAATAGTTAAAAGTACTACTTAGGAGGAAACCCTTTTGTCATCTTTCTTTCTCATTTTTCTCTCTGTAATTGCCTTCTTTATTGTAGCTACACTAATTTATTTTTGGATGAACACAGATAAATATGTAGAAAACCTGCAGTTTATCCGGAAAACATTTTATGTACTATTTGTCTTATTTCTTTGTACAGGTCTATTTATGCAACAATTTGATTTAAATCAATGGCAAACGATTTTATCGTTTGTTGTCTCCGCTGTATTTATTGATTTAGCAGTTTTTCAAACACCAGATATTCTAAAAATATGGAATACAGAATTTCAGCATAGCAACTATATCCGAAATACCATTAGAAAAAATCAAGAAGTATTAGGCTACAATGCAAAAAAAGTTCAAAATTTCACGGAGGTAGTCTCAAAGACACCAGAACATTTTATTGATCGTAATCCCCCTCAACATTTACGTCAATATAAAGATGAGCTTCGCACCTATTTAAATCTATATGCAGATACTTTTCAATTCCATGTTGCCATTTTTCCTTTTGAAAGTAGTTATGATGGAGACGAGTTGAAAAGTAATTTAGAATCTGCATTTAATAGTGTAGAAATTTGCTATAATATAAATTTTTTAGAAAGTGACATAAAGGAAAACTATCTACAGCTACTACTTAATGGAACGAGCATTCCTTTAAAAGAGCCAAACGCCGAAGAAGACATACATACACAAGGGAAAAATGTCTTTGTTATTGCCTATTATGGTGAAGTTTACAATATGTTAATTGGAATTAGTTCAGAGTTTGTAGAGGTTGATGGAATAGATGCATCCCATATACTTAACCTTGCACAAATTTTCGATTGGTACATGGTTTAAAGCTACATTTTCCAAATTATGTAGTATAATATAAAGAGGAATAGTTAATTTATTTTGTTGATATTGTTATCCCTTCCATTGTTTGTATAAGTAATCTTCTTTATATCAGCAATACTTTAACATACCTTAAAGACAAAGAAAGGAGGATTTGATGATGACAGGAAAAAAGAAACAAAAATCGTTATTGACTCCTGCTAATAAATCGAATAACGGTTTAAAAAAATCAATGAATCCTAATAAAAGAAAAATGACAGTTGCTGTTGCAGAAACCTTCGTAGATATTCATGATATGAATAAAAAAGCATTGAACTTATTAGCAAAACGTGCATAAAAAATTAGTGTCTCAGAAATACTTCTGGAGACACTTTTTTTTTATGCAAATGGGTACACTATTAAAATGAATAAGCATATCCCTTTTCCCTACTTATGTTTATGAAAAAAATGAAAGCACTTATATACACTTAATAATCATCATCATCAAATTATTAGAGGTAATTATGACACTGAAACGAAAAAAATACTATTCGAACCCAAATCACCAATCAATGAAAGTGACATCAATGGATTTCTCTGTTTCCAAGTTTAATCAAAATGTTTTATCTCTTTTACAGGAATGGCCTCCAACCAAACGAAAAGAGAAATAACACCAAAAATAAATTGAAAACGCTACCAATATAAAATAAAAATAAATTAATTCCTTAATTCTTTCCCTTGATCTTCCTTAGGAGAAGTTAAATTACTATCAATATGGGTATAAAAGCTTTCTAAAGTTTCATGTGTTAGTAGGATTGATTGAATATCCATATAATCAACAATAGGAATTTTTTTTC
>DATMFU010000129.1:0-2961 GCA_035556015.1 Niallia sp.
AAAACAGCCTTTCTACTCATAAAGGCTGTTTGGAATCAACTTAATTATTCACATTTGAGTTTTTAGAGCGTTTGGAAAGGGAATTTGGGTTTGATCTATATTGTGACACTGTAATCCCCGTAACTTTTTTAAAAACTTTTACAAAATAGTTTCCATTCGGATAACCTACATGAGAACTAACTTCTTCTGTAGAAAGGTTTGAATTTTTCAATAGTTGCAACGCTTTTTCTATTCGTAATCGAGTAATATAATCTTGAAAAGTTATCCCCATTTCATTACGAAATAATAGGCTAAAATAATTTTCATTAAAATTTGCAAGCTTCGCCACATCTTCTAGTCTAATTTGTTCTGTATAATGTTCCTTAATATATTTAATAACCTCTTCCAACCAAGGACTTTTTATCCTTCTTAAAATCGTTTTATCTTTTTCCTCTATCATCTTACAAGTAATTTTCACCATTTCTTTCCATACGGGAATCGAATTGACTATTTCATCTTCATAATCCATCAAACTAGAATGCAATTCATCCTCAATATCTTCCTTATTTATCAAATGGCTTTCCATTCTATTTTCTAAAAAACTCCTGTATACCATTAGAAGAAATCGAACAGCCTCTTCCTTAGGTACAAACCTTTGTGCAAATGAATTCCCTATATGATCCATCCACTCAAAAATAGATGTTATCTCATATGCAGTTAATAATTCTAAAGTACTTTCTTTCAATTTTACCCATTCTACGACCGAGATTCTTTCAATAGGATTTTCAATATTACAGACATAGACTCCTTCACCTAAATAAAATGATTTGTTAATGGCTGTTTCAGCTTGCATACGCATCTTCATCATTCCACTTGATAAGGAATTTATTTTACTGAGACCTATTACTATTGAAATATCAAGTTTTTGTAAGATCGATGTTGACCATTTATCAAAGATATTTTCATTGAATGGATCAGATTCAGTGTCTATTCTATAAAAAGCATGTATCGTTTGTTGATCCATACCAACATGTTCTATAGAACTGAATCTTTCTATTAAATCCTGCAATTGATAATTTAAAGCAGTTAGTTCAGAATTCAAGTATGGATTTTCTCTTGGAAACGCTCTAATCGAAATCCAATATCCCTGAGTGCCATCATTTATTCCCCATTTTTTAACCAAACCAGGAAATCGATCTATATCTATCTCTTTTTCACTTATTAAGAAATGTGTTTCTACCCTCGATTCCCGAAGGAATAATTGCTGTTCTTTTTCGATATCTATATTTACTAATTTACTTTGTTCTTCCGTAGATGCGGAATATTCTAATTTATTTAGTATTTGAATTAATTCATCTGGTTCAAATGTATGTTTTAATATATAATCTTGTACTTTTAATCTAATAGAAGCTCTAAGGTAGTCATATTCATCGTGACTACTAAGAATGATGATATTACAGTCCATATTTCGTTCACGAATAAGTTTTATTAATTCCAATCCGTCCATTTCAGGCATCTTAATATCTGTCAATAATACATCAGGAGAACCTTCTTCCTTTATTGCCTCCCAAGCTTGAAGACCATTTTTATATAAACCAGAGATTTGATATCCGTGTAATTCCCAATCGATTATTGTCTGAAAACCTACCCTTACAAGAGATTCATCGTCAACAATCATTACCTTTCTCATCAATTAGTCACTCCCCGTTTCTTATGATAGGTAATTTGATCTTCATGGTCGTTCCTTTATCTACTTCACTTTTGATATTCAATCCATAGTTAATTCCATAACTAGCCTGTATTCGCTCATGTACACTTTTTAATCCAATATGTTTATCTATGCTTTCTCCAGTTAAGATATCTAGTATATAGGATATTCTATCACTTGGAATACCTACACCATTGTCAATGACAGAAATATATAGCATATTATCTTCCGTCGTGATAGACAAGACGATTTCACCAAACCCTTCTATATTTGATAAACCGTGAATAAGAGCATTTTCAATTAAAGGTTGCAATAAAAATTTGAGCACTTTCAGATCATCTATTTTTGTATTTGTTTCTATAATAAAATTAAAGTCTTGGTATCGGACTTTTTGGATTTTAACATACTCTTTTAAAATGGATAATTCATCTTCTAATGAAACAAGCTCATCAGTGTTTCTTAAAGAATAGGAAAGAAGCCGAGATAATGAATCAATTAGTTCCTTAATTTGATTCTGTTTCTTTATCATAGCTATCCATCTAATAGAATTCAAAGTGTTGTATAAAAAATGAGGCGAAAGCTGTTTTTGTAATAACTTAATCTCGAACTTTCTTTTTACCTTTTCATTCATTTTCTCTTTTTCCATCAAGTTATAAATTTCATACATGACAGAAATATAAAGATCATTCAACTCACAAATTTCTTTGGCACCATCAAATTTAACCATCTTTTCTGGCCTTACACCCTTTATTCCTCGATTCATATTTACCCTCATTTTTCTAATGGGTACAATTAAATCCATTACTAGTATATAGGTTGCAATAAGGCCAATTAAAGTACAAATGACAATTAATCCTCTTGAAAAACGACTCATCCCTGTGATCGTCTCATAAAGTTTATCAAAGGAATATTTTGCGACAATACTCCAGCTAGTGTTCTTCATATTTACCCTTGTCCATTCATCTGCTTCTTCATCTTTAAAAGATAACGTTTCCCCTGAAACATGCTGTCCAACGGAATCTACTACTTCTAACTGCACTTCTGGACCGATTTGATTAATTAAAATGTTTTCAAGCCAATTTGAATTAATGACTAAATAAACAATACCAACTGGTTGATATGCATGATTTTTAATTGTGCGTCCAACTCGAAATACTTTAAGTTCTTTTTGATCAATTGTAAAAGATTTAGGATTAAACCAGATTGGTGCACCATTCTTTTCATTAATGCTATTCATAAAAGATAGGTCACTATCAAAATAATACTCACGACTA
>DATMFU010000130.1:0-3864 GCA_035556015.1 Niallia sp.
ACCAATGTATCATAAAGCAGGGGAGAAAATTTTGGAGAGTGAAGCCGAGGTTATTCGAACAGATGATTATAGTAGTACAAACCTTTGTAAACTCGTAAAAGATGTAGATGCCATTGTATTGAGAGGACCTGCAAGAATAGAAAAAGAGGTATTGGATGCAAATCCGAATGTAAAAGTGATTTCTGGAGCAGGAGTTGGTCTCGATAATATTGATGTTCCCTATGCGACAAAGTTGGGGATTCCTGTTTTGCATGCACCTGCGGTAAATAAGGTTTCTACAGCAGAGCATACAGTCATGTTCATTATGGCATTAAGTAAGTCCCTATTGCCTTTTCATCATGAAATGAAACAAGGAAACTTTGATTCTAGAAATCTCATAAGCACCTATGAGTTAAAAGGAAAGAACTTAGGACTAATCGGTTTTGGGAGTATCGCACAAGAGGTAGCAAAACGATTAGTGTATGGGTTAGAAATGAATGTTTCAGCATGGGTACGAGAAGATAACCCGGAAAAGCAACAGAAAGCTAGGGAGTTAGAAGTTGATCTTACAAAGGATATAAAAAAGATCTTTTCTGAATCTGACTTTGTTTCCATCCATATTCCTTTAAATGAAGAAACTAGATACTCAATCGATAAGGAATTATTGTCCTTAATGAAGTCATCTGCTTATTTAATTAATACAGCAAGAGGGGCAGTTATTAATGAGGATGACTTATATACTCTATTAGCATCTCAAAAAATTGCTGGAGCAGCATTGGATGTGTATGAAGTGGAGCCAATTCCAAAAGATAACAAACTATTAACCTTATCGAATGTTCTTTTCACCCCACATGTAGGTGGAATAACAGAGGAAAGTAATTATATTACAGCAACTACTGTAGCGAGGAATGTCATTAATTTCTTAAAAGGAGAGGAACCAAAGTTTGTTGCTAATCCAAGTACATTAGAGGGTTATAAGGTTTAAATAGGTAGTAGTATACACTGGAAGAATGGTATTCGACGTTTTTATAGAAACGAACCTTGTTTCCATTAATACTAGATTTCAACCTTGTGCATTCTTTAACTCTTTTCTACAAAAGTAACATACATGAATCTACCTATACTTTTCTACAAATTTCTTCTTCCTAAGAAATTCTTTCTACACAATGATGGAATCCTTTTTGCTTTAGCAGAAGTTGCACTTTTATAACTTTGTTTACTGGTTGCAAAATACTTTCCATTGTTTACTTCAAGAGTAGCAAGGGTTTTGAAAGCTCTTACATACTGTATAAAACATTAAAAATATTTATTTTTTGTAAAATTTGATTTTTTTTTACAATTATCTTGTTTACTGATTTATATCATTATAAAATAAATGCACAGGTAGGTTTGTTATATTTCGATAGTATAAAACAAACAAACATATCTATAAGATT
Source organism: Niallia sp. (assembly GCA_035556015.1). Taxonomy (GTDB): domain Bacteria; phylum Bacillota; class Bacilli; order Bacillales; family Cytobacillaceae; genus Niallia. The sequence continues at coordinate 1,416 of DATMFU010000130.1, forward strand.
TTTTATAGATATAGATGCCTAGATTTATTCAGTGCTACAACATTAGTTCTTAACAAAGGATGTGAAGAAGGAAAAGCTTTTTTAGTAGATTTAAAGAATTGATTTGTAAAAAAACATGTTGGGAAAATACATAATATTTAACACCACTGTTCTTTTCTACTTAGATGACGCTATCATAGAATTCCCCTCGTGGTCCCATCTCTTAATGAAATAAGTGTATTTTCGTTCTTGCTGTGACAAACACAAGCAAATATTTTCATTTCGAGAGTTTCAAACATGAAGTTAATTTGAAATTAAGAGGAGAGGAAACATGAAAAAAAGTAATAGGAGAAATCTTAGTATTATCACCATAATTGCTATAGTTTTTAGCTTATTCTCACCAGTGGGTCATCAAAATGTAAAAGCTGAATCAGTTGTAGCTACAGATCTCATTATCTCTGAATACATAGAGGGGTCTAGTTATAATAAAGCTATCGAGTTATATAATGGAACCGGTGCTGATCTTGATTTAAGTCAGTATAGCGTTGGAATGTATACAAATGGAGACGCTGAGAAACTATCAAAAGTGACTCTTTCCGGTACATTGAAAAATGGAGAAACATACGTAATCTATCATCGTCAAGCCGATGCGAAAATAATTGAAAAAGGTAATCTTGAAAATTCAACTGTCATTAATTTTAATGGTAATGATCCTATGGTTCTATTAAAAGGAGAAACGATCATTGATTCAATTGGCCAAGTTGGGTCATCAGCTGATTTTGCTAAAGATGTTACGCTTATTCGAAACAGTGATGTTCTAACTGGAGACAAAAATAGTACAGATGCTTTTGATAGTAGTAAAGAATGGACAAGCAAAGGCATTAATTTCTTTGATAATCTAGGCACACATACATTAGGAGCAGTTGTTCCTGAAGAGCCTACAGATCCAGTTACGGCTATTTCTGTAGCAGATGCTCGTGAACTTGGTGCAGGTAATACTGTAACGATTGAAGGAGTTGCAACAACAGATTCAGGCCTTTGGGGAAGTGCAACTTTCTATATGCAAGATGCATCTGCAGGGATGTATGTATATGCTAGCCCAAAATCCGTTAAGCGTGGAGATAAAGTAAGAATAACGGGCGAATTAAAGACATATAAAAATGAACTAGAAATCGTACCAACAGACCTTGATATCCTTTCTTCAGAAAATAAATTACCAGCTGCGAAGTCTGTTACGGAAGTGACTGCTTCTACACAAGGTGAATTGTTAAAGTTACAAAATGTAACTATTTCTGAAATGACGAAAGATAGCTATGGAACAGCTACGTTCCAAGCTGTATTTGAAACGGGAGAAAAAGTACGAGTGATTCATGATAATCGTACAGGCTCTACTTACGATGAATTAATTAAGCATTACAAAGAAGGAGATAAAGTTCATATTACAGGACTTGGATCTATCGATGATACTGGATTCCATTTAAAAACTACTGGTCTTGATAGCTATGATTTAGTAAACAAGCCAGCTGTTTATACAACACAATCACAAGGTGTTGTTCCAGCAGATACAAAAGTAGAATTAAACTCAGGTCTTGAAAATGCAGTTATCTACTATACTACAGATGGTTCTACACCAACTGAAGCAAGCACAAAATATACTGGACCAATTGCTTTAGGAGCAGGAGAAACTACGATTAAAGCTATTGCGGTTGCAGATGGTACAGTAAGTGATGTATTTAGCTTTACTTTTAAAATTCTAAATACAGAAAATATCCGAATCCATGATATTCAAGGAAAAGGTCATATTTCTGAATATAATGGAGCATCCGTTACGAACATTACTGGTGTTGTTACCTATGTATTTGGATCAAGCAGTTTTGTCATCCAAGATGTAGATGGTGCAGATACAGACAAGGCAACATCTGAAGCAATTGAAGTATACAAATCATCTCATGGCGTTTCTGTTGGAGATGTAGTATCTGTTGATGGAACTGTTACGGAATACGGCGGTGGAGCTGACCTTTCCAAAACACAAATTACAGCAAAATCTATTACTAAAAATGGTACAGCGGAACTACCAGCACCACTTGTTATTGGGAAAGATCTTATCCCACCAAATAAAATCATTGATAATGATGAAATGAAATCTTTTGATCCAGAAGAAGATGGAATTGACTTCTGGGAATCAATTGAATATATGCGTGTTTCCTTCCCAGATGCACTTGTAGTTGGACCTCCTTACTCTAATGATGTGCCAATTATTGTGGAAAGCACGACAAATAATACGTTAAATAATCAGGGTGGATTAAATATTGCAAAAGATGATTATAACCCTGAAAAAATCTTCTTAGATAATGTAGGAAGTAACTTCCAACCTGGTGATCAGTTTAATGGAGATGTAGTAGGTGTTGTTACTTATTCAAGTAATGGCTATCAACTATCTATTAATAAGAGCGAATTACCAAGTGTAACA
>DATMFU010000131.1:0-7717 GCA_035556015.1 Niallia sp.
CATCCATTTAAATAGTCAAGACGCCGATTTATTAATAGAAACATTTCACTCTTTATTTGAGAAATTGATGGAGAATATTGGAGTGGAAAAACAATATAAACTTTCTACCGTTGAAAAAGTAATTGCCTATATCCAAAATAACTATACAAAGGATTTATCCTTAAGTGAAGTTGCTGATTATTTTCATTTAAGCGAATCTTATGTTAGTAAACTAGTCAAAGAACATTTAAAATCCTCCTTTAAAAATTATGTGAATCAGTTAAAAGTGGAGAAGGCAAAGCAATTGCTTTTATCTGGGAAGTATATGGTTGCCGAGGTTGGAGAAATGGTAGGATATAAAAATGTTAATACCTTTATAAGGATTTTTAAACAACAAGAAGGAATAACTCCTGGTAAATATGTTGCTAATCGGAATGTTAATGAAGAGCTACTAAAATCAAATTAATAGTGTGAAGATAGGTGATACTAATCATCTATCTTTTTTGCTATAGTAGAAAAAGCGTTGATTCAATAAACAGTCGGAAATTAAATATAATTCACATACATAATATTTGAAAAACTATTAGAGTAAAAAGATAATTTATTTAAAGGATGTGTAAAAAGTGAAAATAGAGAAGATTGAATTACAACATGTAAAGATGCCATTAGTAAATCCGTTTGTCACGAGTTTTAGTAAATTATTAGAAAAAGATTTTCTATTGATAAAAATGTATAGTGGAGAGCATATCGGCTATGGAGAATCTGTTGCTCTTCCAGATCCAACATATAGTGAAGAAACAACCGGAACGATCGCTCATATGCTTGAACAATTCTTAATACCTCTATTATTTAAGAGCCACATGGAACATCCTGATGATGTAACAACGATTTTCTCCCCCATAAGAAGAAATAATATGGCAAAAGCAGCTTTAGAAGGAGCTGTTTGGGATCTTTACAGTAAAAAGCAAGGAATCCCCTTATCTAAAGCACTTGGAGGAACAAGAACTACCATTGATGTTGGTGTCAGTATAGGAATGGAAAAATCAACAGATGATTTATTAAGAAAAGTAGAAGGATACTTGTCGGAAGGATATAAAAAAATCAAGGTGAAAATAAAACCAGGCTATGATTTTGAACCATTAGCTAAAATTAGAGAAACATTCGGGTATGATATTCCATTAATGGCAGATGCAAATTCATCTTATACTTTAGCAGATATAGAAAAAATAAAGAAGCTCGACCCTTTAAATTTACTGATGATTGAACAGCCGTTAGCATATGATGATATCATTGACCATTCTGTCTTACAAAAAAGTATTAGCACACCAATATGCTTGGATGAAAGTATTCATTCACTAGAAAGTGCAAAAAAAGCTATTGAATTAGGAAGTTGTAAAATAATCAATATAAAAATAGGCAGAGTGGGTGGTCTTTCCGAGGCGAAAAAAATTCATGACTTATGTTATCAAAATGATATTCCTGTTTGGTGTGGAGGCATGCTTGAAGGAGGAGTAGGCAGAGCACATAATATTGCTATTACTTCTTTACCTTATTTTACTATTGCAGGTGATACATCTGCTTCTAATAGATATTGGAATGATGATATAATATCACCAGAAGTCATGTTATCAAGCCCTGGGAAAATTACTGTACCAACAACACCTGGTATTGGATATGATTTAAATCAAGAGGTTGTTAATAAATATTTATTAAGTACTAAAACTTTTGAGAATTCATCTTTGTAAAAGAGGAAAAAGATTACAAGAATGAGAAAGGGAAGAAAAATAAGAAATCCAAAATTAGATAATGTTCCTGTTCCGAAAGATATACATAAGATAAAGTAGAAGTTTTATTTATCGTAAAAATAGTGTTAACGACTATTGTAAATGGGGGCGGAAGATGCGAGATCAAATTGACAGTTGGGTGAATCAGCAGAAAGATAGTATATATAAAATGTATCAATATCTTCATCAACACGCAGAAATTAGTTGGAAAGAAGTGAAGACTACTAAATTTATTGCGAATGAATTAGGAAAACTTTCAATACCTTCTGAAACGTTTCAGGATCAAACAGGAGTAGTAGGGGTTTGGGGAAATGGAAATGGCCCAGTAATAGGACTTCGTTCGGATATGGACGCATTATGGCAAAATGTCAATGGGGAATGGAAAGCGAATCATTCTTGTGGACATGATGCGCATATGACCATTCTACTTTTTACGTTAAAATGTTTAAAGGAGCTTGAAATCGAGCCAAATGGAATAATTAAAAGTTTTTTTCAGCCTGCAGAAGAAACAGGTGGAGGAGCTATTTCTTTTATTAATAAAGGGCTAATTGATGATGTAGATTATTTGTTAGGATTACATGTACGTCCGATTCAAGAAATGCGATATGGTTCTTGTTCACCAGCTATTTATCATGGTGCAGCTAGTATTTTAAAAGGGAAAATTTATGGAATACAGGCACATGCAGCTCGCCATCATTTAGGAGTAAATGTAATTGATAGTTTAACAGCTATTAATTTAGCTATACGTTCTATCCCTCTTAATCCCATTGTCCCAGCCTCAGTGAAAATGACATTTGCACAAGCTGGTGGAAAAAATTATAATATCATACCAGATTATGCTGAATTTGGAATGGATGTTCGTGCACAAACAAATGAGGAAATGGAAAGTTTACTAAAAAAGCTCGAAAAAAGTATAAAACTAGCTGCTGAAGCGAATGGAGCAACAGTAGAACTTGAATTACTTTCTGAGATGCCAGCAGCTAAACCAAATAAATTTATGGAAACAGTTGTTTCTAAAAGTATTATGGAAATACTCGGTGATAAAGGGTTAGTGAAACCACCAATTACACCAGGTGGTGAAGATTTCCACTTTTATCCTCGCTCTAATTCTCATATTCAAACGACCATGATTGGTCTGGGAACTGATTTAGAGCCAGGACTACATCATCCAAACATGAATTTCAAAATGGAAAGTCTCCTTAATGGAATTAAAATCATGGCTTTATCTACCGTTAAATTAATGGAAAAGTGAAAGAGTAACAGTATCCTATAGGAAATCTCTACAAAGAAAGATTATTTCTTTAGAGAGATTTCCTTTTTTCTATTTCTATAGATAAAATTAAGTAGAATTATGATATCCTATTGAATAGATAAGATATAAAGTAATTATAATGAAAGTAGAAGGTTCTTTAAGCACTGAAATGCATTCGTTATATGAAAATATGGTATAATTGCACAATGACTTTGATTCATCCAAATAAGTTAGAAAGAAGCGTATAAATGGAATCTTTTTTCAAACAAGCTAATTTATGGAAAAGAATGGTTATATTTACTGTAGGCTTATTAGTTATGTCATTTGGCATCGTTCTCCTTATCCAAGCAAATTTGGGTTCAGCGCCTTGGGATGTATTAAACATTGGATTATTTAATCAACTAGGACTAACTATTGGAAGCTGGACAATTATTGTCGGCTTTTTTGTTCTTTTTCTATCTGCAATTCTTTCTAAAACTATTCCTAAACTAGGTGCACTACTCAACATGTTTTTGGTCGGGTTATTTATTGATTTATTTTTATTAATACCATTTCTAGAAACTCCCTCGTCTGTTATTGGGAGAGAAGGAATGTTTTTATTAGGATTAGTTATCATGGGGTATGGCATGGGGCTTTATATTTCAGCTAACCTCGGAGCCGGACCTAGAGATAGCTTAATGATTGTTCTTGCAAATAAATTGAGATGGAGTATTCCTTCGACAAGATTAATGATGGAAGCATTCGTATTAACAATTGGCTGGATTCTTGGTGGCCCTGTATTTTGGGGTACTGTAGTATATGCATTATTAATTGGTAGAATTGCAGGATGGAGTATTCCACAATGCGAAAAGTTAACTACTTATTTTTTAGAAAAGAAATGGAGAAAAACGGAAAGTATCGAAGGCAATATCAACAATAGGGAGGCAAATTTATGAAAATATCAACAAAAGGCCGCTATGGCTTAACAATTATGATGGAATTAGCAAAAAAACATGGAGAGGGTCCTATTTCATTAAAAACGATTGCTCAATCAAATGATTTGTCTGAACATTATTTAGAACAATTAGTAGCTCCATTAAGAAATGCAGGATATGTGCGAAGTATTAGAGGAGCCTATGGTGGCTATGTATTAGGTGATGAGCCAAAAAATATAACAGCAGGTGATGTTATCCGAATTCTTGAAGGGCCGATAAGTCCAGTGGAAGGAATTGAGGATGAAGAACCAGCTAAGAAGGCATTATGGATGAAAATTCGCGATGCAGTGAAAGATGTATTAGATTCCACTACAATTGAGGATTTAGCAAATCATAAAGAAGATGGAAGTACAGAAGGATACATGTTCTATATTTAATAGAAAGAACAAATTAATATTACAATAATGTAGGTGAACAAGTTGGAACATATATATGTGGATCATGCGGCAACATCGCCTATGCATCCAAAAGTAATTGAAAAAATGAGTGAAACAATGAAAGAACAGTTTGGAAACCCTTCTAGTATTCACACATATGGAAGACAAGCACGAAACATTTTAGATAATGCAAGAAGTACCATTGCAGCAAGTATCGGAGCATTGGAAAATGAAGTCATTTTCACAAGTGGTGGGACGGAAGCCGATAATTATGCTATATTTGGAGTTGCTGAAAGTAAGTCTGATCAAGGTAAGCATATTATAACTACACAAATAGAACATCATGCCGTTTTACATGCATGTCAGAAGCTAGAAAAGAATGGGTATGAGGTTACATATCTTTCTGTCAATGAATACGGTCTTATAGATTTAAACGAGTTAAAGGCTGCCTTACGAGAAGATACTATTCTTGTTACTATCATGTATGGAAATAATGAAGTTGGTACTATTCAACCTATCCAAGAAATTGGAGAAATGTTAAAAGATCATCCTGCCATTTTTCATACAGATGCAGTCCAAGCATATGGACTGGAAGATATAGATGTGAAAAAGCAACATATTGATTTACTATCCGTTTCTTCACATAAAATAAATGGACCAAAAGGAATTGGGTTCTTATATGTGAAAAATGGAATAAAATTAGCTCCCCGATTATTTGGAGGGGAACAAGAACGAAAGAGAAGAGCAGGTACAGAAAATGTTCCTTCTGTTGCTGGATTTCAGCTAGCAGTAGAAATTGCTCAACAAGAGAGACTTCAAAAAAGAGAGTTGTATAAAAAGTTTAAGGATATTCTTCTACATGTTTTAACAGAAAATAATATTTCTTTTGAACAAAACGGATTAGTTGAAAATACACTGCCACATGTTTTAAACTTAAGCTTTCCTGGTACAAATGTAGAAACAATGTTAGTTAATTTAGATTTGGTGGGTATTGCAGTATCAAGTGGTTCAGCATGTACAGCTGGATCAATTGAGCCATCACATGTATTAGTCAGCATGTTTGGTAGTGATTCTGAAAGAACAAAAAATTCCATTAGATTTAGTTTTGGATTATACAATACAGAAGATCAAATAAAAAAAGTTGGTCATGAACTAGTAAAAATTATTCAGCGACTAACAAAATAAGAACCTTCCCTTCCGGTTAGAAGGGAAGGGCGTAGGGGGAAAGTGAAATGGAAAAGGCACCAAAAGATACACGGGTTGTTGTTGGAATGTCCGGTGGAGTGGACTCATCTGTTGCAGCACTTTTATTAAAAGAACAAGGCTATGATGTTATCGGCATCTTTATGAAAAACTGGGATGATACAGATGAAAATGGTGTTTGCACGGCTACGGAAGATTATGAAGATGTAATTCGTGTTTGTAATCAAATTGGAATCCCATATTATGCAGTTAACTTTGAGAAGCAATATTGGGATAAAGTATTTACTTATTTCTTAAATGAGTATAAAGCTGGAAGAACGCCAAATCCAGATGTTATGTGTAACAAAGAAATAAAGTTCAAAGCATTTTTAGAACATGCAATGAGTTTAGGAGCTGACTACCTAGCTACAGGACATTATGCTCAAGTTGTAAGAGAAAATGGGAAAGTACGTATGTTAAGAGGGAAAGATGATAACAAAGATCAAACATATTTCTTAAACCAACTTACAGAAGAGCAATTAAGTAAAGTAATGTTCCCAATTGGTGGAATGGAAAAGTCAAAAGTAAGAGAACTAGCAGCAAAAGCAAATCTTGCTACTGCAACAAAAAAAGATAGTACAGGAATTTGTTTTATCGGCGAGAGAAATTTTAAAGAATTTCTAAGTGGTTATCTTCCTGCTCAAAAAGGTAATATGGAAACATTTGATGGAAAAGTAGTGGGACGTCATGATGGATTAATGTATTACACGATTGGACAAAGACATGGTTTAGGAATAGGTGGTAGTGGAGATCCATGGTTTGTAATTGGTAAAGATCTAGAAAGAAATGTTCTCTATGTTGGCCAAGGTTTCCATCATGAGATGCTATACTCAGATAGCATTATTGCAACAGATGTAAGCTGGGTTTCTAAAGACTCCCTTAAGAAAACATTTGCATGTACAGCAAAATTCCGTTATCGTCAACCAGACAATAAAGTGACTGTTGAGATATTAGATGACAACAAAGTCAATGTCATTTTTGATGAACCAATCCGAGCAGTTACACCTGGACAAGCAGTTGTCTTCTATAATGGAGAAGAATGCTTAGGTGGAGGTACGATTGATAAAGTATTTCGTAATGGAGAAAGATTAACGTATGTAGGTTAATAGAAGGGGAAACTGAATGTATACCTGCAAGGGGAACATTTTAGTTTCTCTTTTTTATTTAGCAGATGAAATAAGGTCTTTGCTAAAAACTTAAGGATAAATTATGCTATACTACGTATAAGATTGGAGTGTTTAACGATGGAACAGAGTCAATTAGGAATTCAATATATGCAAGAAGGAAAATGGGAAGAAGCAGCAAAATTCTTTATGGATGAAATTGAAAAGAACCCACAAAATGCTGTTTCTTATGTTAATTTTGGTAATGTACTTTCTGCATTAGGTGATCAAGAAAGAGCACTTTCCTTTTACGAGAAAGCGATAGAAATAGATGAGAAAACAGCTTCAGCTTATTATAGTGCAGGAGTAGTATACTTTGAATTAGAAAAACTAGAGTTAGCAAGAGAAATGTTTGAAAAAGCATATAAAAACGGACTAGAAAATGGCGATAATTTCTTCATGTTAGGAATGACATATGTAGCTTTAGAAAAAAGTAAATTAGCAATTCCATATTTTCAGCGTGCAGTGGAACTAAATACGCAGGATGCAGAGGCTTATTTTCAATTAGGCTTGTGTTTAGCACAATCTGAATATATAGATGAAGCAATCGAACAATTAAACCACTGTATAGAGATCGATCCTAATCATGCTGATGCATATTATAACTTAGGCGTAGCATATGGATTTAAAGAAGAGAAGATTAAGTCAATAGAGATGTTTGATAAGGCATTAGAAATTCAGCCAGACCACATTTTAGCAGGACATGGGAAACAGATTATGGAGGGGTAATTAAGAATGTCCCTGTTCCCCTTTATTTAACGCAGTTGCACCTACATAGAATATAGAATGAATGGGATTTGTCTGTAGAAATTAGTGATGATAAAAAGCAGATAAGAATAATGGAATGGTGTTAATTTGGAAGAGAAAGGAGGGAGTCTAGTGAACGACCAAAACTCTTCAGACCTTTTTGAAAATGAAAAAAAATACGTAAAAGGGAGACATCTAG
>DATMFU010000132.1:0-13969 GCA_035556015.1 Niallia sp.
TGAAGCCCATTTAAAGGAACGAAATGTTGAGCCATCTTATTACGATTTAATTGTAACCGGTGACCTTGGCCAAATCGGACAGGAAGTGTCCATGGATCTATTTAAAAAGCATGGAACTCCTATTAGTGAAGAACAATACCAAGATTGTGGCCTTATGATTTATCGGGAGGGGCAGCCGGTTCTCTCAGGAGCAAGTGGAGCAGGATGTTCAGCAACAGTAGTTTATGGTCATCTATTGAACCGTATGAAAAAAGGTGAATTTAAAAGTATGTTAGTCGTGGCAACAGGTGCTTTATTATCTCCTCTTTCTTTTCAGCAAAATGAAACGATTCCCTGTATCGCCCATGCGGTATCAATTGAATATGGAGGTGAACAATAAATATGACCTATTTTTGGGCTTTTACAGTAGGAGGTTTAATTTGTGTAATTGGGCAAATTATGTTTGATGTATTCAAACTTACACCGGGACATACGTTAAGTACCCTTGTAGTGGTGGGTGCCATTTTAGATGGGGTTGGTTTATATGAACCCTTGATTGATTTTGCTGGGGCAGGGGCTACTGTTCCGATTACCAGCTTTGGGAATTCTCTTGTACATGGTGCGATGCAAGAAGCCGAAAAACATGGGTTAGTTGGTGTGATGACAGGAATGTTTGAAGTAACTAGCTCTGGTATTTCAGCTGCTATTATTTTTGGGTTTCTAGGTGCGCTGATTTTTAAACCAAAGGGATAAGGGAGGATATCGAATGACAATTGCATCAGATGTAAAACAGTCACTTGCCAGCCTTAAAGGTGTAGAAGCCAGTCTTTCAAGTTTAGCATTACGAACTCTAGATAATGAATCGAAACGTACACTACATGAAACTATGATGATTTTACATGAAGTAGTAACGGATTTAAAAAAACGAATTGGAGAACTAGAACGAGAAGAATTCCAATATAAAGGATTTTAAGATAGGAGGGTCTACTAATGCCTCTTTGGCTAAATGTTGTTTCTCGAGTTATTTTGTTTATGATTGTTCTGTTTTTTATCACAAAATTTCTAGGTAAAAAGCAACTATCCCAACTTTCTTTCTTCGAATATGTAACAGGTATTACGATAGGAGGAATTGCAGCAATCGTTATTCTTGAAGTCAGACATAGCATTTTTATAGGTGGATTAGCAATTGTGACAATGGCAGCGATCCCTTATTTAGTTAGTCTCATTTCTTTAAAAAGTAAAAAGCTCCGTGACTTTGTAGAAGGGAAAGGATCTGTATTTATCAAAGATGGAAAAATCATGGAAGATAATCTAAAAAAAGAAAGATACACAACGGATGAGTTATTAGAATTACTTCGAAAAAAAGATGTTTTTCAGGTAGCTGATGTCGAATTTGCGGTGTTAGAGCCAACGGGGGATTTATCCGTGATGTTAAAAAAAGAGAATCAACCTTTAACAGCAAAGGATCTAAACTTAACGACCGCTTCAGTTAAAGAGCCCCAGACTGTCATTATGGATGGTATAGTAATGGATGAGCCACTTGCCACCATTGATCGAAGTCGAGCTTGGTTACATACTGAATTAGAAAAATTAGGGGTTACGATAGAAAATGTATTCCTTGGACAAGTAAATTCCTATGGTGAACTAACAGTGGACTTGTTTGACGATAAATTACAAGTCGCTTCCCCTCAAGAAAGACCTTTAATCCTTTCAACCTTGAAAAAATGCCAAGCAGATTTAGAATTATTTGCTCTTGGAACTGAATCAAAGGAGGCCAAACAAATGTATAGGTTAAACAGTGAAAAATTACAAGAAGCTATTGATAAAGTGACCCCTATTTTAAGAGCTTGAAATTATAAAGCATGTAGGAGTATTAGTGAGGCAGTTTCAAGAAAACATGATTTCTTTCATTCCTATCTTCAAAATAACAGTTAGACTGAAAATCAGCCCTTACATTTCATGCCAAATAGGCATTTATAGCAAAACAGTTCGTACGAGGCTCCAAGTCAAGTCCTTAAACGCATATTCTGTGGATACATATAAACAATGATAAAGGGTGCAACATATCAATGTTTTGTTGTTGATACTATATATAAGGTGCATATAGTTGAACGGTACGATTTGTCTTGAAAGGCTGAAGCTAAGGTTTCATCAGGCAAACGAGCCTATCATACCCATCTCTCCAAGTAAAGTCCTATGTTTGTATACGTTGTTGGATTATCCCATTTGGGGTGCAAAGCTAACCTTAACGCAGTTATTAATCCATATAACTAGCAGGACAAATTGTAGGCTATAATATTTTGCTATTTATTAAACGGAAAATGAATTTTGTCCAGCCTTTGAATACCTTCGTTACAAGAGTGATTCCCCATAAAATATGGGGATTACTAATTTGTGTTAGGGTTATCAGTCAAAAATTATTAATAGTGATTTTCTGAAGCCATGGCAATTGCCTTTGTCTCATGAACAGTACCATATGGATGTTGAGGTGGTGCATAAATGGAGTATAATTTTATTGGTTTATTACCTGTGTTCGTTAGATTATGCCATGTTCCTGCGGGTATCACGATTACATAGTCGTCATAGACATTGGCTTGAAAATCGTATATTCCTTTATTTTTCCCCATTTGAACAAGTCCTTGACCATCTTCAATATGGAGCAACTGATCCGATGTTGGGTGGATTTCCAATCCGATATCTTCTCCAACACCAATATTCATTAAAGTAACCTGCAAATGATTTCCCGTCCATAAAGCTATGCGGAAATTGTTATTCTTCTTGGCGGCCTGTTCAATATTAATTACAAATGGCTGCGGCCCGAAATCCTTTAATACATTGCCTCTATTATAAGGATTTTCATTATCGCCCAAATTATTTTTCCAGTTATAATAATGGGGATTCCAGTCGTTACACCAATTATTGTCATACCGGTTATAATACATTGGATTTTGCCATTGATGGTAATAACCTAATTGTCGGTACAAATTCATTCTCCTTTCACAGACGTATTTATCCCTTTAATATATGTCACTTTTTTTAAAAACGTGTATTTACGCAGCAGGATTACTATATTGTAAATGTAACGATTTATTTTTAATTAAATAACTTTTTTTTACTCAACTAGATTACCAAAAACCAGTGTTTTTGTAATGTACGCCCATCGCCCTAATGTCCTTTGATTTTATTAAGATTAACAGTTACCAAAAATAATTACCAAAAGTATTACCAAATACCTTTACAATAAGTGGCCCTCTAGTAAAATAAAAATATACAATTTTATTGGAGGTTACAAATGATTATTGGTTATGCTCGGGTGTCTACAATTGACCAAAACTTAGATCGGCAAATTGGTATGCTTAATGAATATGGTTGTGAAAAAATAGTTAAGGAGAAATTTACTGGTACAGTTAAAGATCGAAAGGGACTTCATCAACTTTTTGATGTTATCCGTAAAGGCGATACAGTTGTAGTGGAGAGCATCTCCCGTTTAGGACGTAAAACATTGGATATCCTCAACATTATTCAACAGTTAGAAGAGATGGGGGTTCAATTCATTTCTTTAAAAGAAAATATGGATACAAGAACCTCTACAGGTAAAGCCATGTTTCAAATGATGTGTGTCATTGCTGAATTAGAGAGGAACCTTATTGCTGAAAGAGTAAAGGAAGGACTTGAAGCAAGTAAAAGACGTGGGAAAACATTAGGTAGACCCAAGTTGGATAAAGAAAAGCTTGCTGTTGCGCTACGGATGTATGATAGTGAAGAATATTCTATAAAGGAGATAGTCTCAGCAACTGGAATATCTCAAGGTTCCTTATATAGAGCAGTTAATAGAAGAAAGTTTGAAGAAATAAAAAAATAGGGTGCAGTTGTAGAGGGAAAATAAAGTGGTTTAAAATTTGTATATTTTACATCCATTCGCTTAGGAGGGTTTATGTTTGATGGAAGAAGTAAAAGTAGTCTATGCACTAATTAAAAATGAGTCCAATCAGATTTTAATGGTCGATAATCATGAGGGACATTGGTCTTTTCCAGGTGGAAGAGTTAAAGCAGGTGAGTCATTAGTGGAAGCTGTAATTCGTGAAGTATATGAGGAAACCGGACTAACAATTGAACCGGGAAAAATATTAGCCATTAACGAAGGTAAGTTTTTAAAAAGGAACCATCATGCTATCTTCTTTACTTTTGAAGGACAAATTGTAGGTGGAATTGAAGAAATTAAGATGCCGGAAGAAATATTCCAACTTGAATGGGTCGATATTGAACAAGTAGAACAACGGGCTCCCTATTATTTAGAAGGAATTAACAAACTTTTACAAGGGCATGCACTATATTACAACCAAGGAACAATATAAAGGGGTTGAAATGGGTTATTATTCTCCTGAAATTAAACAACTTAAATCGTCTTGAAACAGCATTTTAATATTTTTCCAAGTTTACTTTGCGGTCTATAGCAAGAACCCTGTCACTAAGCCTTATTCGGTTCATTAAAGCATAGTAATTTACGAAAGTTTCAAGAGTGGTTACTGGAGGAACCTCTTGGAAAAGGTGGGAAACCATATGCAGCTGCTACATTAAATAGAAAGATGGTTATTCTGAAGAGTTTTTTCACTTTCCTTTATCAAAATGATTATATACAAACTCCCTTACATGAAAAGATGTTGAGTAGCAATATTAGAGAAGCAGATATACCGAATCGCGACCTTAGTTCCAATGAGGTCATACAACTGCTTGACTATTTTAAGGAACATCCAATCATTCATTGTTTTATTGCTACATTAGCTACAACCGGTTTAAGGATTCGAGAACTTTGTACTAGCAGGATTTCTGATATTACTTATCAAGATGGAGATTATTGGTTAAATGTAATGGGGAAAGGAAGAAAACAAAGAGAAGTCTTATTGCATCCAAATATAATAGAAGGAATTAAGTCATTTAGATTAAGAAGAAAATTAGATTTCCAACTTGACCCTACTGATGACTCTCCAATCTTTACAACTGCAAATGGTATGCCATACAGCTACAAATACTTATCTAATTATTTGACAAGACATATTAATAACGCTGATCTCACGTTTATAAAAATGAGAAAGACGCCAATTACTCCGCATTTTTTTCGGCATGCATATGCCATAATCAGTGCTGAAAATGGAGCAACATTGGAATCGATTAGTCCTAGTTTAGGTCACTCTAGTTACCGAACAACAGCCCGTTATCTCGAAAAAAGACTGTCTCGAAAGAATAGTGCATCACATTCATGGAAAAACTCAAACATTTTGAAGGGAATTTGAGTATTTTATACCTTCACGCTTGAGTGGAGGTATTTTTATTAATTCTAATTATAGACATTCCTTATTTATGATTACCGGTCTATATAACAGACCTGTAGTGTCAAAACTAACTAGTTATGACATCGAATGTGTTAAAAGATATTAAACTTTTCTAAAACAATAACAATCATAATACTGTTAACCAAAATTATTATAAATATAGAGATTAACATAAAAAAACGCTATTACCTCCTAATTAATAAGAAATAATAGCGATCACAAGAAATATGAATCTCCACCGAACATCTTTATCTATTATATTTTTAATAATAATTGTCGTATATCTTCAAGCGTCTTAAGACATCCTTTAAAATCAGAAAACAAATGGTATTGTTTTTTTAGATTAGAATAGCACGGAAAATGCACAAAAAAATCTTTATCTAAAAGTCTTTTTTGTTTATGAGGAATCTTTTTATTATTCATTATATAGTCGAGACTTCCAGAAACAAGTGACCAGTAACTATCAAAGTCTCCAGTCAATGAAGTTTCTTCGTTATCTTCGATTAATTCATCTTCCATTTTAATTAAATCTTCTGATGGAAATTCAAGAGAGTTTAATAATATTTTAAACTCTTTCAGTTTTTTTAATGTTTCGTAATCAACCTGCATTGTAACCAACCTCACGTTAATATTATGAGAAAAAATTATCTTCTTTTCTTTCTCCAATTATTGTTCCAATAAGTTACTATCTTTCCAGATTTAGTGTAGTAACCACCTCTTTTTCCATTTACCACTTTATAACCTTTTTTTCCTGTCATAAGCGTATGCGGTTGTCTTTTACTCTTGTTAGAACGATAAAAGGCCCTCGCCATGTTTGTATATCTCTTTTGGCTATAACTTCTTCCAAATTTTGTAACATGTCTAGCGTGATGGTCACTCATGGATGCGTGACTACTTTTATAAGTTCCCTTGTACCAATACCTAGATGCACCTCTTGCAAGCCTGTATGATTTTACAGCCTTAAATGCCGCCCCACCAACTAAACCTATTCCAACTGCAACAGCTGCTTTCTTCCATCCTCCTCTTTTATAAGCTTTGTAACCATCATATGCTGCAAAGCCTACATTTACAGCCATCCAAAAGAAGTCTCCATCTGGGTCAACCTGCAATACTGGACTATTTCCAGCATAGGTGTAGCCATTTTGAGAAACTGGGTCATCATCATCACCAGGGTGCGAATCTAATGCAAGAAAGTTCCCATTTGAAGGATCATAGTATCTTGCTTTAAGATAGTAATGTTTTGTTTCGGTATCATAATAATAACTAGCATATCTAACAAAGTTTTCTTTAGCAATCGTGCCATTCTCACTAATTATATTCCCGAAGGAGCTATAAGTATATGACCCCACTTCTGAACCATTATTGTCTACAATACTTACAACATCACCTCGTTGATTTGTTAAGAAATAATAAGCCTTTTCTATCCAACTACCAGATGAATCTTTTTCCTTTATAATCATTCCGATTACTTTGCCATTTTCATCCCACTGGTAAAAACGATATCTTTGGATTTGATTATTTTCTTTAGTTACCTCTATAGCAAGATTATCATCTTCACCATCATAGTAATACTCATAAGTTTTAGTACCTATTATCTTTTTTGTTCTTAATCCATCTTCATCATATTCATATTGTGCAACAACTTTATTGTCTAGATATTTAACACTAGATTGATCACCATTTTCATTATATGTGTACTTATAATTATCATCCTGTAACAAATTCCCATCTAAATCATAAGTAAAGGAAATACTGTTCTTTTTAACAATTTGGTTCCCATTTTGATACTCATAAGATGTTGTCTCATTGCCATTCAGTAAAAGTTTTGTCCTGTTTCCTACTTTATCATACTGATATTCGTAAGTAGTGTTGTTTGGAAGCACTTCTTTTAACAGTTGGTCATTTTTGTCATAAACGTATTGAGATTCACCTGAACGATTAGTTTCTTTAATTATATTACCCGTTTTATCATATAAATATGAAAAAGATAAAGCTGTATCCGAACCTTTTGAATATATAATAGAAGATAAATTGTTAGCATTATCATAGGTAAAACCAGTTTTAAACAGGCCATCCTCTAAACTTGCAGCAGCCTTATTATTTTTTACATCATACGTGTAATCGATTTTCAAGGTAGTTTCTGTTCCTGAATCAGTTTTAACACTTTTTGTTTTACCTTCATCTGTATAAGTAAAAGCCTGGTTAATATGCAATGCCTGGGTAGAATCATCGTAATCAGTTTTTTGGCTTATGACTTGGTCCATTTCATCATACACATAATTTATTGAATATTTTCCTTGAATATATTTTTCAACTAAATTATTTGTAGTGTATGAATAGTTTTTCTCTACTTTTACTGTGTTTGTAACTGCATCACTGTAAACCCTTTTAGTTAATTGCCCTGCTTTGTCGTAGGTATTGGTCCACTGGATAGAGTTTTGCCCACTAGCATTTTTTAAAAAAATTAGGTAAAACTAAAACTGAATTGAGAAGGATAGTGAAAAGCTTTAGTGATGAAGCACAAGTACTAAAAGCAGCTATTCCTAATTCTCTTTATGATAGTATTCTTGGTACAAACTTAAATACAAAATTGTCTGGATTATCATCTTATATTTAAAAATATAATCTTTTGCGTATCAGGACAATTTATGATAACATACTATTAACTAATAGCGGTGGGAAGCTGAGGCTCTCACTTAAGGGGATTGGATGCTTGCGTCCGATCCCCTTTTCAATTTTAAAAAGATTACTTTTCTTTGTGTTATTTAACTATAAACTGAAATGTACCCCCGGTTCTATTTTAGAACCCCCCCTGAAATGTATCGATTACTTCTCTTGATACAATGTTCATTTTTGAAATAATTGTAAATTTTTACTGTGAAATATCAAAATTATTACAAAACGTTTGTTCGTTTTATAATCAATTATGGTAAAATATTCTTAAGAAAATATTGGGGGTATCTTGTTGAGGCACTTTAACAATCGTTCTATTTTAGAAGAAAATTCACAAAAGGAATTAACAACTGTTCCGGGACCGTTAGTAACTAAAAACATTATAAAAAATAGTTTGAGTAATGATTTTGAAGAAGCGAAAAAAGAATGGGAATTAGTTACACATATCTCTAGTGAATCTGATGAATTTGTTGAAAACTGCCAACTCTGTAACCACAAAAACTATATTGAAAATTGGTTAATACAAAACACTAATACAAAGGCCTTATTAAAAGTAGGTTCTGATTGTATCAGACGATTTATACAGTTTGCTGGAACTGCAAATCAACATGATAGTAATACTTTCTTTGCTATTAAAGAAAAGGAAATTGGGAAAGAACTTGAGTTAAGAACATCATATAAAGAAGTTATTGGGAGTCCATTACCAACTGTAAGAGCTGCTAATAGATTTAGAAAGCTTTGTAAAGAGTTGCTTGAGTCAAGAGGTCAAATTTACCTTCTTGCAACAATAGATGGTCAGTACGAAGTAATACAGCAGCTTTTTAGAGTAAACACACCAACAGAAAAAGAAAAGAAAAATTTTGAATGGCTTATGCATGATCCGCCAAAACTGCCTGTTCAAAAAGAGACTAAGAAATTTAGAGATATAAAATATAAAGAGGGTACAACACTTAGAAGAAGTGCTAAAGTTACACGAAGCACACTTGCTAACTCCAAAGTGTATCAAGATCCCTCAAAGAAATACGATTAAAAGCATTCAAAATTGGATGTTTTTAATATTTATATGTTTATTTAAAAGCTCTTTAAATTTGTTAATCTGCTCTGTTAACATAATGCGCATTATAATCTCTAAAATTAATGATAAAATTATTATGCAAATATATATTAAGAGTTAATATGTGTTTTTTATAAGAAGGAGAGAGATGCTTATGGACTTTTACTGGGTAGGATTGCTCTTTTGGTGTCTAATTTTAATATCAATTTTCTGCTTTATTTTTGGTGTGTTAAAAAATTCTTTAAAATTATTAACATTAAGTATATTATCCATTTTACCAATCTCGTATTATTTTTTCGGGGCAGAAAACATATTCAAAATCTTAGTATTTCTACCTTTAATTCCTTTAAGTGTTCTTTTATATTATTCAATGAAAAAGGCTGACAGTTAATGAGTCAGCCTTTTTCATTGAATAACACTTATTTAATTAACTTCTACATCTAAATCAAGAGTTATCCAACTTTCTCCACTTCTTACCCAATCTACAAAATAATCATATGTTCCATTATTTTTAGCTACTATTTCTACAACATGTCGTATATTTGTAATTTTATCGTTATCTAAGAAATCATAATTATGGAAAGCTGCTTTACCTACAACTTTTAAATCCGCTTTAGTAGATGATTGAACTGGAGTAGAAATGCTCTTACTATCATTATACCAATGGGTTCCTAAAGAAGAAGGATTTGCAGACCAAACACTTAATGCTTTACTCTTATATCCAATAGTAGATCCATAATCATACCATGATAAGGTAACTTTAGTAGTTGCTAAATCAACACCAACAGGATCATCAGTAATTGCTTTAACCCATGCTGTATGAGAAGTAGTGGCTAATGTTGAAAAAACAGGTGATTCACTTTCCGTTACTTCTTTTTCCTCAACTTCATAAGTACCTTCATCTTTATTTAGGATTACTTTGTAAGCTTCTGCATCTTCACTAACCTTCTTGTTACCAGATATATAAATATGCTCATCTTCTCCTTCAACAGTATACTTTACTTCTTGGAAAACTTCATCTCCAGATGTTTTCGGCTCTAAAATCTGTGTTTCTCCTTCTTCCGCTTTAGAATATATCGGAAAAGAAGTTCCTATCGCTATTACAGCGATTATAGCAATTACTGTGTTTTTAGCATTTAGCAATACTTTCATTTTTTCATCTCCTTTTAATTTTAATTACTTACTTATTCTTGGAAAATATTCCAATCCCTTCAAAAGAACAAAAAAACTTTTATAATGAACAGGAATTCAGTTAACATAATGAGTCCTATACACAGCAATTAAAAAAGCAAAAGGCGGAATTCGTCCATATTGGGGCAAATACCGTCTTTTTGCGTTTGGGAAATAACGAGAAAAATAGCTTCATAATAAAAAAGCTAATCTCTAGATCGCTCCGGTTTACTTCTAAATGCTACCTCATTATATAATTGACTTTTCACGATGATTGAAATAAAAGAAGGGAATTCTACTAGGTTATCGAAGAATAAAAGTAGAAGGAGTGAATAAACGCTATGAAAAACGCTAATAGCTTTGGCTATTTTTCTAAAGATGTTGCAGCTGATTTAGAAATAACTACTTCTAGTTTAAGACGATGGCCTATTGAGTTAGAACAGCATGGATATATAATTGAACGAAATGAAAAAGGGCAACGGATTTATTACGAACGCGATTTTAAAGCGTTAAGAGAATTAAAGAAATTATTATCAAATAACGTCTCTTTCACAGACGCGTTAAAAGCTGTTGTATCAATGAATTTAGACGAAAAAAACGCAATAAAAACGCCTAGCGTTTTCACAGATGAAATCCGTTTATCAAAGAGTGAATTAGAAGAAACGATACAAAGAGTAGTGAAAGTAGCAATTGAAGAAGAACGAGAAAATATGTTTAAAGCATTTGAGTATAAAATGAATGATGTTGTAGAAAAAAGAGATCGGATCTTAACGATGCAATTACAACAATCATTAGAAGAAAAGAAATTAGAAATAGCAGCTGCCAAAGAAGAAGAAAACGTAAAATCCTGGTGGAAAAAACTCTTCAAGTAAGAGAATTTTAAGGATAAGGGTTGCCTTTATGGCAACCTATAAACCTTTAGGGTGATAAGGGGGTAGTTTTTATGAAAAGGACCAATGAAGAAGCGATGAGATATGCAAAAGCTTCGTTGAGATTATCTGGAATGGATGTTTCGAAAGAACAAGAGGATTTAGTAAGAAGATCTTTAGAGGGACATATTTCAGATGAAGATTTTATCAACCAGTTAAAGGAATTAGCTGATAAAAAATAAAATAAGGTGGTGGGCCATTTTATGCTAATGCTTCATGAAATTTTAGGAACAGATAAGCCGGTTTTTAAAGAGAAACAAGCAGAACATTTTTTCTATGAGGAATTGCTAGCATTGGACGAAAAGCCTTCACAATATAAGATTACTGGCTATGTGGAAGTAAGAAAAAACAAGCAATTATTTTTCAAGCAAGTGTATAGTTGTTAGGGGAAGATACCGATTATTCTATTTTGGAAAATCGGTATTTTTTATGTTTGAATAAAAGTTACTTAAATGATATTATAAAGGTAACTTAAAAAAGGCGGTTAAAAAATGTTGAAAATATGGGATTTACACAAAAAATTATATGATGCTCGTTGGAATGGTGAAGAAGAAGTAAATAAGACAATAGAGCAATTAGAAAAGGAGTTTGTTTCCTTGGCCACAACGGAAGGAATAACTATGGAAACAATAAATGAAATGTTAGGTCAGCTTTATATTCCGCCTTATCGATATGATACGTTACCAGACCATTTAAAACACTCTCATTCAGCTAAAAAGGAGAGTGTGGGACGTCCGTCTATGGGAGTTACTAAAAAGGTGTCTATCACGCTTCCTAACGATATATGGAGCAAAATAGAAAGTGAGAAACAGGAAAGTAATTTAAAATCTATGTCTGCTTATTTTAGAGAATTAGCTTTGGCTCATTTTAAGGAGGAAGCATGATGAAAAAATTAAAAATTTATATGGAAAATGAGGAATTTGTGATAGAACATGTTAATTCATTTGGACATGGTATAAAGCGATCTTTCATATCAGAAAATGCCTTAAAAGAATCTTTGGATTCCTATGCAGCGGTCATCGATCAATACGAGTTAGAGGTATCAGATGAATTGTGGGCAATGGTTATTAACTACGTAAGTAGTGAAGGATTTCAAAGAAAATGATTTGTTCTTATTGTGGGCAAGAAAACAGCAGCTATGCAGAAATATGCTCCTTTTGTGAAGCGCCATTGAAAGTGAAAAGACCAAAACTAAATGGTTTTATGTACTTAGAATTATGCGAAAGACCGTTCTCTTTTTTGGCTTCTCTTCATACGTATGACCTTCTAGTTTTGCTTCGACTGGTGAGAGAGAAGAGGACAAGTTGTTACCATCTTATGAGAACTGTTCAAAAGGCTCCTGATGACGTTGTAGTTCCTAACGATATAAAAGCCTTGGCAGAAATGAAGTGACCCCATAAAGTTAGACAGGTTATTTCGTTAGGCGGCTTGCAGGGCATGAACTCGGTATTGTACCGGGCTCATGCCTTTTAATTTTGCCTTGATTCGTTTGTGATTATAGTAATTTATATATTTTTGTAGTTCTTTCTTAAAGTGTTCTATACTTTCAAATTCTTTTCGATAAAGAAATTCTGATTTCATGATGCCAAAGAAGTTTTCTATAACTGCGTTATCGTAACAGTTCCCTTTGCGAGACATACTTTGTGTAACACCCCGTTCACTAAGAGAATGACGATATTGCTTCATTTGGTAGTGCCAGCCTTGATCCGAATGAATGAGGAGGGTATCATCGTCTCTTAAACGTTCAAAAGCCTGATCTAACATTGTAGAAACAAGAGAGTAGGTCGGTCTTGAGCCGATGGTATAGGTAATGATCTCCCCGTTAAATAAGTCTAAAATAGGTGACAAATATAACTTTTCTCCAAATAACTTAAACTCTGTTATATCCGTAACCCATTTTTGATTTGGTTTTTCAGCTTTAAAATTGCGATCTAAAATATTGGGTGCAATTTTTCCAACCGTTCCTTTATAAGATTTATATTTTTTCATCCGAACCTGACATTTTATCCCTAATTCTTTCATGATACGCTGTACTTTCTTATGGTTGACCTTATGTCCGCGATTTCTAAGTTCATCACGAATACGGCGATATCCATAACAGCTATCATTTTCCTCAAAAATCGTTTGAATCAATACTTTCAGCTCTGCATCAGGATCGGGACGACTGAAGTTTTTCACCCAATAATAATATGTGCTGCGTGGAATGCTTGCGAGCTTTATAAGTGCTTTCACCGGAAATTCATGCCTTAATTCATAGACTACTTGCGCTTTGTCTTGTTTGGTGATTTTCCCTTGTTTTGAACTAAGGCATTCAACTTTTTTAAATACGCATTTTCCATACGTAGATGTTCTAATTCCTTCTGAAGTGCTTCCATTGATCCTTCAGTCTGTTCTTGTTTTTTCGGTAATTCTTGATTGTCATTCTTCAAAGATAGTCGCCCCTTTTTCTTTGGTTGTAGGGCATCATATCCTTTTGTTTCATAAGCAACTTTCCATTTTCGAACCGTTTCATAAGATGGAATATTAAAAATCGCTGCTGTATCCCTGATAGACGTCCCTTGTTCGTTCATATAATTGAGTACATCTAGTTTAAACTTTGCGGGATAGGATGTATAGCGCTTTTCAAAAGCATCTTCACCAAAGTACTCATATTGTTTAATCCACTGGTGAAGAATACTCGGATGAACACCTATAAATTCAGCAACTGATTTTCCTCCTTCATTTCCATTTAAATATTGTTTTACTGCCTGTATTTTTTCTTCTGGAGAAAACTTTGCCATAAAAAAACTGCACCTCCAATTGTTAGTTGTGTCTAACAATTGGGGTGCAGTTCA
>DATMFU010000133.1:0-15505 GCA_035556015.1 Niallia sp.
AGCAGAAATGTCATTCATTACAGCTACAGAAGCAGCAGAATTTTTAAAATGGGTGGGCCTAGAAGAGGTAGAGGGTCCTTTCAATGCTACAGCAAGTGGAAAAATATCTTTAAGTAAATTAGTACAGTTAATCGAAGATGTGACAGGAAAAAAAGCAAATAT
The DNA here is from genome assembly GCA_035556015.1 of Niallia sp. Lineage (GTDB taxonomy): Bacteria > Bacillota > Bacilli > Bacillales > Cytobacillaceae > Niallia. Next base: position 163 of record DATMFU010000133.1, read on the forward strand.
AGCCATAAATGAAAATGCTGAAGACCGCTCTCCTTATGCAGTAGAGAAGTCATGGTATATGAGTAATGAAAAAGCAACGAAAGCAGGCTTTACTTTTTCTCATTTACATGATTGGTTAAAGCCGTTAATAAAAGAAATTGCTAGTGAGTAATTTTTATTTCTAATAGGAAGAAAAGGTTAGAATCTTATGTTACCAGATAAGATTCTAACCTTTTCTATTTTTTTGTTATCATCTGTAAGAAATTACGAAGAAAGTAATACGTACTTTCTTCCTATTTGATAAAATAAAGAATCGGTCACAAATATTAAGAAAATCTTAAGAAATTCACTTCGGAATTATTAAGATTTATTGATTATGATAGATTCATCAAGTTAAAGAACGAGGTGTGAAAATGGGAAACTATAATGTGTTAGTGGTGGATGATGAACAAGAAATAAGAGACGCCATAGAGATATATTTGAAAAATGAAGGAATAACGGTATTAAAAGCAAGAGATGGAGTCGAAGCATTAGAAATCGTTAGCGAAAAAACGGTTCATCTTATTTTGCTAGATATTATGATGCCAAAATTGGATGGTATTTCTGCCACCTATAAAATTCGAGAACAGAAGAATATTCCAATTATTATTTTAAGTGCTAAAAGTGAAGATACCGATAAAATTCTTGGGCTTCAGGTAGGAGCAGATGATTATATTACGAAACCATTTAATCCGATGGAGTTAGTGGCAAGGGTAAAATCACAACTTCGGCGATATGTGAGCCTAGGGACATTTGATGGCGTCCAAAAAGTAATTGATTTACATGGGCTCGTGTTAGATCCAGAAGCAAAAGAAGTAAAAGTGAATGGAGAATATATAAAGTTAACACCCATTGAGTACAAAATTGTAGAGCTTTTAATGAAAAATGCTGGAAGAGTATTCTCGATTCAAGAAATTTATGAATCCGTTTGGAAAGAACCAGGCTATAATGCCGAAAATACAGTAGCTGTACATATTAGAAAAATTAGAGAAAAGATAGAAATTGATCCGAAAAATCCAAGATTCTTAAAGGTGGTGTGGGGCATTGGCTACAAAATGGAAAAATAGAGTATTATTTGTTGTTAGTGTGTTATTGTTAACGTTTGGGTTGAGCGGAATAATTCCTAGTATTAATTGGGTAAATGATTATGCTACACATGATTATTTTGAATCCTCTTTGTTTTATGATAATCTCGGAGAATTTACGGACTATTTAAGTAAATATGAATTAAACTATATCCCCATAGAAGAAGCGAAGAAACAGATTTCCGTAAGTTCAGAAGAAATTGAAGCATATCGTTATTATTATGGAAACTTATCGGAACAAATTAGCAATATCAAAGGGCAATACGAGGATCGAATCCAAGAAGCAAAAATTAATAATAACAAGAAGGAAGAAGAAAAATTAACAAAAGAAAGAGATACAAAAATTGAAGACATTACGCAAAATTTTGAGAGCGATGAATACGTAGAGAAAAAAATCAGAAAAGAAAAAGAGACAAAGCTTGATGATTATTATCAACAATTACAAGATAATAAAGCAAGTGGTTCAAAACGCTTAGATATGTTTAGCTATTATTTTAAAAATACAACAACTGGCAAGGTATATACGAATGTAAAACTAGCTTCATCAGAAGATATCGAAGACCAGTTGCAGAAACAGGATATGGCCTATATAACGGAATACGGGATAGGATATGATCCACAAATCATGCAAACAATAAACAACCAATTAATGTGGCGCTGGGGAGTAGAGGAATCTTTTGTAGATGAGGACGATGATTCTAATCGTGGATATTTTGATGGCTATATAGGGGTGCCGAAAGAAATAGCAGCTAGCAATAAAATGAAGAGTGAGATGGCTAATTTTAATCAAGAAAAGAAGGTAGTAGGTATATACAGTCTATCTGCTCTAGCAGCTTTCATCCTTTTTGCTAGTATCATTTTCATGAGTTGGAAGACAATTAGGAAGTCTAATCTTGGAAGTTGGTATAATAGAATGCCAATGGATATAAGAATGGTGCTTCTATTAGTGAATGTTGCTATTGCATCGTTTTTTGCCATAGTGGCAGGAGATCAATTTCAAATTTATTTAGATAACGAAGGTTTTAACATGATTGATTTCGTGGTTCTAATTCTAATAGCAATAATTAGCATGGTATTACTAGGCTTTCAAGTTATTTTTTTAGGTAGCCAAAAAGAAAAAAGAACATTCCGAGAAGTAATTAAAAGTACGTTAGCCTATCAAGTGGTTAAATCGATCACAAACTGGATAAATGATGTACTGTCTAGTAAGTCTTTAACTAGCAGAGTCATTTTAAGTATTGGTTTATTACTTATTGGGATATTAATTGCTTCCTTCAGTTCGCAATATATGGAAATGTTGATTATTCTCATTCTTTACTTGCTTCTATTTTATGTACCTATCTTCTTTTCTCTTATTAAAAAAGCAAAAGATATGGATAGAATAATTCACTATTCACAAGCAATCGTAGATGGGAACGAGCCACAAGATATAGTGATAAAAAGAGATAAGTTTTTAAGTGTACTGACAGAAAATATGAATAGTTTAAAAAAGGGAGTTATTCATTCACAAAATGCTCAAGCAAAAAGCGAGCGTTTAAAAACAGAATTAATTACAAATGTAAGCCATGACTTACGAACGCCTTTAACATCAATCATTAATTATACCGAGTTATTAAAAGACCAAACATTAACAGAAGAAGTAAGAGAAGGATACTTATCTATTATTGATCGTAAATCGCAGCGTTTGAAAGTACTGATTGATGATTTATTTGAAGTATCGAAAATGGTAAGTGGAAATATTGAATTAAAGAAGGAACAAGTAGATCTTGTTCAGCTATTACAACAAGCAATGGGCGAATATAATGATAGCATTCAAGCCTCTAATTTAGATTTTCGTGTTAGTAGTAAAGTCGAGTCTATTTACGCAATTGTAGATGGACAAAAAATGTGGAGAGTATTTGATAATTTAATTGGCAATATCCTGAAATATTCGTTAGAGCATACTAGAGTATACATTTCCCTCAACATGGAAAAAGAGATGGCGATTATACAATTTAAAAATATCTCTAAATATGAATTAGATGACCAAGTAGATGAGTTATTTGAACGATTTAAAAGAGGAGATACCTCTAGACATACAGAAGGATCTGGACTTGGACTTGCAATCGCAAAATCTATTGTGGACCTGCATGGTGGTACGATGGAAATTAGTACAGATGGTGATCTGTTTAAAGTGACCTTGAAAATAAAAGTTACAAATCAGGATAGTACTATCTAATGGAAGCCGAGCGATTATTTTCTTTCGTGGATCCTATTACAAGAAATCGCGCTTTAAGTGAAAAAGTATATAGGGAAGCCCTAATCAATGATGAAGGATTAGAGGAAAAAGAGAAAATAAAAAGGGTTATAAGAAGAGCTATTGAATTGGCGCAGGGAAGAACGAAGAATGGACACAAAGAGTAATAGATTTATCGGCTAATCTAGTAAAATATCATCACTTGATAGAAGAATAATGAATTTAAGAAGGGTTTGACCACACTAAAAGTAGTAATAGCTAGATTACTAACTTCAGGTAAGGTCGGACCCTTTTTTAGCTAGGAATTCTTTTAATGTATATAAAATTTCGTGTTAAATCCAATGAACATTCATTTATAACCATATTTTATATAGAAAATAAAAAAATTCTTATGGTATGATACTATTATCAGAAATTTGTAAAAACGGGAGGGCATCATGAGAAAGAGGAAGAAAATTGGAATTGTCGGACTTGGAGCAATTGGAGCTGTATATGGCAAAAAGCTTCAGGATGTGGAAGAACTAGATGTGAAAGTGATTGTTGATGAAAATAGAAAAGAAAGATATGAAGCGCAAAGTTTTTACATAAATGATCAAAAAACGAGTTTTCGTTATATCACTCCAAAAGACCAGGAAGAGCTGGATCTCATTATTGTTTCTGTAAAGTATGGAAACTTACAAGAAGCAATAGATATCATTTCTGGATTTGTTGGCAAGGAAACGAAGATTCTATCATTGTTGAATGGAATTACAAGTGAGGAACGAATTGCAGAACAATATGGAAAAGAAAAGGTACTCTATTCTATTTGTAATGGGATTGATTCCACACGAGAAGGCAATCGAATTTTTTGCAGTAGTCTAGGGCTTGTTTCTTTTGGGGAAAGAAGAAATAAACAACTAATACCAAGTGTTCAAGCAATAAAAGAATGTTTCGAAATGGCCGAGATACCGGTAGAGGTTCCAGAAGATATGGAACGAACATTATGGTATAAATTTATGATTAATGTAGGTTTAAATCAAGTTTCGGCGGTATGTGGTGCCACTTATCAAGCATTTCAACAAGAAGGATTTGAAAAAGATTTTGTTCGAAGAGCGATGAAAGAAGTCATTCAGCTTGCGAACGAAAAACATATTGATTTATCAGAAAAAGATATGGAAAGCTTTTTTGCGAACGTGCTACCGAAATGTAGCCCATCAGCTAAGACTTCAATGCTCCAAGATGTAGAAGCTGGCCGACAAACAGAAGTAGCCATGTTTGCTGAACAAGTGATTAAAATGGGGAAAGAATTACATATAGAAACACCTGTAAATCGAGAACTATATGAAAAAATTAAACAAATAGAATGGGAAAATCACCAGAAACAAGAATTATCACAAGCATGATATTTATTAAGAATACTATACTCCAAATAGTAAAGAACAAGTGAATGTGTATGTTATGTTGATTGGAAGAATAGTAGTTTTGTCTATATGTCACACAATAATTAAAAATTTAGTACATCACTTCATCTATAGTGATGTACTTTTTTGAAGAAATGATAAAATAAACGAAGCGTGGTAAGACAGTAGATGGATTAAACTCTAATTTTATTTGAAGCCACCAAAATTTTGAAAGAATGATCCGTTCGTTTATAATTATTAAAGGAAGACGGATTATATTATTAAATTGAATTGGTGGGGACAGTCATATGCAAATGAATAAACAAGGACAAGAAATGTTCTTAAATTTCATTTTACAACGTGTAAAAGAAGATAAAGTGGAGGAAGCTAAAGCAGTACTCGAAGAAAACTTTAAAAAGCAGGATGAAGGTACGTTTACAAAAGAAGATATCGAGCAATTTATCCCGAAAATGATGAATTTGTTGAAACCTGAAAAGCTTGACGAAGTAAAAGCAGTCGCAAAGAATTTTTCTGGGGACTTTCAATAACAGAAAAATGTTCCTAACAATTGTTAGGGACATTTTTATCTAGCATATTGTATACAATGTATTAATCAACATGAAACCTCCGATTAAATGTTCTTACTAAGAAAAATAAGTCTTTCCACTTCTTTAAATCCATTTTTCTTATAAAATAATTCGGCTGGAATTCCTCTATCGGTAAGAAGGGTGATGTTATTTATCTCATCTCCGAGAGAGTGGATTAAATAATTTAATAAAGATTTACCAATCCCTTTGTTTTGTTGTTGGGAATGAACACACATTTCATGGATGTAAAATTCATTTCCACTCCACCATGTTCGATGTACGCCAAATATAAAGCCGACCACTTCATTATTTTCTATTGCTAATGTCCCTAAAAAGCCAGGTGTATGGTAGAAGTCTAGTAAATATTTTTGTGCTTTTGTAAATGTCCATTCATCGTTCCACGGCTCATTATTAAACACGTTAATAAACGTTTCTACACATTTAACTAAATCGTTCTCTTCAAAAAGTCTAAACTCCAAAGTAAGTACTCCTTTCCATGAGAAATAGTATCTCCATATACAAAAACATACTATCTATAAAATTCTAGATGCCTAGTAAAACTCCTTTTTTATTGTCCAATCTTATCTTGATAGGGAAGAAACTCTAAATTATTTTTAGATAAAAAATTAAAAGCTGAACTAATACAAAATTAGTTCAGCTAAAGTAATCACTCATAAAAATGAGTAATACATTATTAGAAAGTAAGTTCAAATAATGCCTCTTCTTGGTCTGTGTCTTCAAAATAATGAATTCCTTTATATTCGAATCCAATTTTTCCTAATAATTGCAAGGAAGCTTGATTAGCGATACTTGCTGATGCGACCACTTTATGGAGGATATTTTTATTTCGTGCATAAATCAGGGTGGAGATAGCTGCTTCCGTACCGAAACCATTTCCCCATTTTTCTTCAATTAAATGAATAATTAATTCTACTTCGTCTAAAGATGTTTCTATATTAAATCCAGCTGCACCAATTACATTATCTGTAGCAAGTTCCACTACTGCATAAACAGAAAGACCAAAATCTTCTTGGCACTGCTGATAAAAATCAATTACTTGAGGGAGAAGCTCAGAAGACGTAGATCCTCCACAATACTTCATTACTTGATCATTCCCCCAAAATTGTTCACAGGCTATTAAATCTTCCTTTGTTAATGATCGAAATCCTAAGCGATCACTTGTAAAAAGATAGGACAAGAAAAAAACTCCTTTACAACATTCTAGTATCCATATGTATTTTATCGAGCATCAGGAAAGTTAGCAACTTTGTTTTCAAAATGCTCATTGAAATGAGTGATCGATGTCAAAATTTCCTCTGCAAAAGTGGAACAATCTCCATCATACATTTGAAAAATTAATGAGTTACAAATATGATGGAGTTTTTGCTTATCACAAAAAGAAGAATCAATTTCAGTAGACCAATTCAATTTAGGGATAGAAAGAACAAACGATTGAGTAGGTGTCTTCATGATATATAGCTTGTATCCATTTAAAGTATAGTCCTCTAATAAAGTTATCATTCCAACGCCCTCCATTCTTTTATTTTACCTTTACCTAATTTTAACCAATTTTACTTATATATATATAATTTTTACGGAAATGTTAATAGATTGAAAGATTTGCAAACAAATTGAATTTTTAAAGTAATTATTTAACCGGAAAATGGGTATGGAATGTAGTAAAATAGATTAGTTGAAGGTACTTTCTATCCAAGAACATCATATAATTATGAAAAAGGTGATTGCGATCAAGAAAATTTGGAAGCCACTCACATTTGTGGTGGCTATAACAGCATTTATATTATTTTTTCATTATACCGATTTATTTCACGCTATCCGAAAAGGGGAAGTCGATGAAATTACAGCTATCTTTAAAAATAATTTTGGATATGCCATTGTAATTAGCTTATTGATTATGATTGTCCAAAATAGTTTCACGATTATTCCATTAATTTTAGTTATAACCCTTAATTATTATTCCTTTGGGTTTATCTATGGATTTTTATGGAGCTGGATTTCTAGTGTTATTGCTGGTATGGTCATTTTCTATGCTGCACGATATTGGTTCCAAGACTTTGTTATTGGAAAAGTGACGAAACATAAAGATATGTTAGAAAAGATTGAGCAAAAAGGGATGAGGTATGTTTTATATGGGAGAGTTTTTCCCTTTTTTCCAACAAGTCTTTTAAATATCATGGCAGGAATTAGTCATATATCCCTTCGTTCTTTCACGCTTGGAACCGCCATTGGGAACTTTATTTACTTTTTTATTCTCTGTTTAATTCCATTTGGCGTCTTTTCAACTGATATAAATCCCATTTTATTAATTTGTATTATCCTTATGGCAACAGTGCTTTTATTTTTTATTAGCAAGAAAAGACCTGAATTATTTAAAAGAAGAAGTAAAGAAATGTAAGTATTTTACCGAAAAGGACAAAATCTTTTCGGTATTTTTTTATATCGAAATAATGAAACTTTTGGAAAAATTATCCGTATAGAAAGTAACAATAAAAATATGGGAGGGAATTTAGATGGTTGTCATTATTTTTGTTATCTTTGCCTTGATATTCGTATCAGCTTTACTAAACGGAAGTTCCAATAATAACGTGAAAAGGAATCATCATCATTCTTTCCACACGCCTAATAATAATGGAGATACTTCAAGTCCATCCTTTTTTGATGGTGGTTCTGATTGTAGTGGATCTTCTTCTAGCGGTGGTGATGGTGGAGGAGGCGGAGGCGATTAAAAATTTACCAAAAAATAGAAACTTTTCGACAATAATAATCGTCTAATAAGTAAAAGGTCACTAGAAAGGTGGAAGCAGTAGGAAAATGTTTCTTGTTTTTGTAGTACTTATTTTCGCAATTATTATAGTTTGGTTATTAGTAGACTCTTTATACTTTGCTAAGCCACCGAAGCCTCTAGTAGTATGTGACGGGAAATTGATTCCAACTACGATAGGATCGAATTGTTGGAAAGGCTCGCTTAGAGGAACTTGTGTAGATTACGTATATGAATCAGCTTGGGAAATGGGGCTTGCAAGTGGAAGTGTATTTGTAGAACCAAATTCTAGTATTTCTATTGAATTTAATAAAACTCCCTTATCAGGTTCTTTACAAGTAGCAGAAGTGGATAAAGATGGAGAGGAAGAATTTATAGATATGGAAGGAAATACATTCCATACTCCTACGAAACAAGGAATCTATGTCTATATGATTTATGCAAACTGGGAACAAGGAAATCCTAATTATGCTTTTTCTATAAAAATACGATAATGAATAAAATGGTTTTATCTTATTATCTTCAAATTTGTAGTTAAGGCATAGGACTTTAAATGGTTAGTGGTTAATAGGAGGATGGTGGTCTTGGCTTTTAGTCAAACAGATTATGGGAATAGAATTACAAATCTATTTTATGGTTGGTAGCTTGTTTTGTTTAATGTATGGAATTAAATGGCATAAGCATGATGAGGGAAGGAAAATAAGATTTCCAATAACACTTAGTATTTTTCTATTTTTATATGCAGCCTTTGGTTATTTTGATTTTGTAACGGGAAGAATTATTATAGCTTTTCCTATGAGTATTCTACTATTCGGTAATCGTTTATTAGGGAAAATATTAGATAGAAAAATTAAATCTTAAGGAAAAGCATGCCTATTTAAAAAGTAGGTTTTTTCTTCTTTTATCGCATGTTTCTTGCTAACAGTATGTGCGATAAAGTGATCTCATAAAAAGTACATAAGTGAGTAAAATGGTCTTCATTAAGCATAAATAGACAGGAAAAGAATCGATGTCTATTTTATAGTATACATAAGGATGTGGTAAATGTGAGTTGGCTGGAAGATATGCAAAGAGCGCTTAACTTTATAGAAAAGAACCTGACTAACAAAATAGACATGAATGATATTGCGAAAGTGGCAAATGTTTCATCTTCCCATTTCCAACGAATATTCGCCATTCTAACAGATGTATCAGTAGGAGAGTATATGAGAAGACGAAGATTAACATTAGCTGGCAATGAATTACTACAAGGGGAGGAAAAAATTATTCAGATTGCTTATAAATATGGATATGAAACACCTGAATCATTTACAAAAGCATATCGGAAGCAACATGGTGTAACCCCAAGTGAAACGAGAAAAGGAATTGGCAGCTTACAAATATACAATCCATTGGTCATCCATATCCAATTGAAGGGAGCAGAACCAATGAAAGTGAGAGTAGTGGAAAAAAAGGAGTTTTTAATTACAGGAACGAAGAGATCCTATTCATATGAGAATGATGAAAATACGCGAGAAATACCGAAGTTATGGGATGAAGTAAATAGCAATGGAACAGCAGATGACATTTTTACATTTAATACGGGAGAAATAAAAGGATTGATGGGAGTTTGTGTAGACGAGACGAAAGTAGACGGGTGTGATATGGATTACTGGATAGCTGTGACTACTTCCGCTGAACATCAGAACGATAAATATGAGACATTAACTGTACCTGGAGGGAAATGGGCAGTATTTGAAGTACATGGACCAATGCCCCATAGTATGCAAAAAGTTTGGCAACAAATTTATGCAGAATGGATGCCAGCAAGTGGGTATAAGCAATCAGGGAAAATATCCTTTGAATTGTACGGAGAAGGCAATCCTCATAGTGAAAATTATTATTCAGAAATATGGATTCCTATTATCTAAATAGGTAGAGAGAAGGATAGAGTTCACTCCAAATTCTTTCTTTTTTTCTAAGGGAAAATTTTTATCAAAAAAAGTTAAGAGAAAATTAAGCCAATCCTATCATAATGTGAAATATATTACAGATAGGAGAGAGAAACATGAAAAAATGGCAATATGTAATAAGTATTCTAGCAATGGTATGCTTGCTAGTACAATCTATTATCGGAGTTATCGATTATTTTGATACAGAGGAAGTGGAACAGGGAGCAATAATGATGGGACAACAGCCGCCAAATATGCCAGGTAATGCTGACTCTAGTTCCCAAGGTACTACTACTGATTCTAATAGCAGTAATGATAGTAGCTCTACTACAGAAAGTACAACAGGAGAACAAGGTAGTGACAATCCAGGGAATGGAAATGCTCAAATGACTCCTCCAAACGGTATGGACAGTGGATTCCCTGATATGGATAGAAATATAGGCAAGGAAGACAAAAGTACTGCTAGCTTCATAGGAAATATTGTTGGAATTATTTTATCACTGAGTGGATTAGTGTTAACCTTTCTTACTTGGAGAAAAAAAGCTAAAACAGTACAAGAATAAGAAATAATAGTTTTCAAAAAGGGTCAGAACTAACAAAACTAGGGATAATGTCTTGTGAGTTCTGATCCTTTTTTAGTTTATCGCACGGATGTTCCTGTATAAGACGGAACTAATGTAGGAAAAGTAGGTGTTCGCCTCTTAAAAGGAAACACCTTTTCATGTAAAAAGATAAAAGTCACTGGTTTTATATAAAATATATTGATTAATAATAAGGATAGTAATTACCATGTCCTAATGTTGGAATTGGCGGAAAGTCAGGAGATACTTGGGTATTAGGATGAAGGTATCCTTGGTAAGGCTGTTGATGATACATATTTTGGAAGGGGGATTGCTGGTACATAGTTGGGTAAGGCTGTTGAAAGGGATTATATATAATAGGATTTCCAGCTGTAAAACTAGTTCCCCCAGTCACAGATCCAAGTGGAGTAGCACCTACGCCAACAGCTCCATGCCCACCTACCGGGCCAGCACCAAAAACACCAGGTACACCAGGTACACCTACATGACCCACACCATGAGCTCGATTCATCTGTTATCACCTCCTCGGATTACTATATGTAGGAAAAAGATAAAGAGCGATATAAAAAGTATTGGATTTTTATTGGAGACTAGGTATAATAAGGAAAAATAAAAATTCGATGAAGAAGAGAGTATTCATTTGGGAGTTCTTAGCGAGTTAGGGATGGTGAGAGCCTAATACAGAACAAATGAAGAAACGCACTTTGGAGACGTTATTCTGAACCTTCGTAGGAATAACCGGCTAGCTGCCGTTAAACAGATGTAAGTGGTTATTTCGATAACAATTAGAGTGGTACCGCGGGAATAAAAGCTCTCGCCTCTTTTATATGAAGAGGTGGGGGCTTTTTTTATATAGAAAGGAGTAGAAAAGATGGATATGAGAAGAGAAGTGGCCAAAGCAATACAAAAAGAATTAGATATGGATTTAACCTTTATAGATATAGAAAACATTTTAGAAAAACCGAAATATGATCATTTAGGGGATTTAGCTTTTCCTTGTTTTACGTTTGCTAAACATTTTCGGATTGCTCCTCAAAAGATTGCAGAGAAATTAGCACAAAAGATTGATTCTCCTCTGATTGAAAAAGTGGAAGCTGTTGGTGGGTATGTAAATCTATTTTTCAAAAAGAAAAGATTTATCTCTGAAGTGGTTGATGAGATTCTAACATTAAAAGAAAATTATGGGAATATTCCTGTCAATTATGGTGTTATTACGATTGACTTATCCTCTCCAAATATTGCGAAGCCATTTTCAATGGGACATCTACGTTCTACTGTAATAGGGAATGCACTTGCCAACATCGCTGAAAAAAATGGATATACTCCTATTCGGATTAACCATCTCGGTGATTGGGGGACACAATTTGGAAAACTAATCGTTGCCTATCAACTTTGGGGAAATGAAGAAGAGGTTAGAAAAAATCCTATTAAAGAGTTATTGAAACTCTATGTCATGTTTCATGAAAAGGCAGAGAATGATCCAAGTTTAAATGATGAAGGACGAAAATGGTTTAAAAAGTTAGAAGACGGAGAGAAAGAGGCGATAGAACTCTGGAAATGGTTTCGGAAGGAATCCTTAAAAGAATTCCATAAGATTTATCAATTACTGGATCTAACATTTGATTCTGAACATGGAGAAGCTTTTTATAATGATAAGATGGATCACGTCGTTGAATGGTTAGAGGAAAAACAATTATTAGTAGAATCAGATGGCGCGAGAGTAGTTCCTTTAGAGAATTTTCCTCCTTGTTTAATTAAGAAGAGTGATGGAACAACACTTTATGCGACCCGCGATTTGGCTGCAGCTATTTATCGTCAACAGAATTATCATTTTGTTAAAAGTTTGTATGTAGTGGGGAATGAACAAAGTCTCCATTTTAAACAGTTATTTGCAGTATTAGAAAAGATGGGATTTGAGTGGGCGAAAGGAATGGTTCATATCCCTTTTGGTATGATGTTAAAAGATGGGAAGAAAATGTCTACAAGAAAAGGAAAAGTTGTATTACTAGAAAGTGTTCTAAAGGAAGCTATTGAGCTTGCGAAAGAAAATATAGAAGATAAGAATCCAACTTTGACCAATAAAGAAGAAATTGCAAAACAAGTTGGAACAGGTGCAGTTATTTACCATGATTTAAAAAATTATCGGATGAACGATATTGAATTTTCATTAAGGGATATGTTGAAATTTGAAGGAGAAACAGGTCCATACGTTCAATACACCCATGCTAGAGCTTGTTCTTTATTGAAAAAGGGAAAGTACGAAACAATTAGTAATGTATCTTCACTAGCTTGGGATGAGCAATGCTTTCCAATTGTGAAAGTACTAATGGCATTTCCAAATGCTGTGAAAAAAGCGATGGAAATGTACGACCCATCCGTGATAGCCTCTTATGTGATGGATTTGGCAAGGGCGTTTAACAAATATTATGCCAATGTGAAAATCTTAGAAGAAACCGAAGAGAAATCATCTAGACTAACAATAGTTTATGTAGTTACAATCGTCTTGAAGGAAGGATTGCGTTTACTAGGAATAAAAGCTCCTACTGAAATGTAATAGAATACTTCCATTAGGTTTATATTTTTTACAAGTGGGTATGATGGAACAAATAGAGAGTATTTTCTAATTAGTGATTTAATGTTCACCATATTGACACATTAAGTCACGAAAATGGCCAATGAAAACCTATAACATTTGTTATCATAAAAGGGTTAACACTATCATTTGAGTGTTAACCCTTCCTAAAGTAATCCATATAAAGGAGTTAAAAAAATGATACATATGAAAAAGCTAGTTTCCTTTCTAGTCGCTTTTGCTGTTATTTTCTTAGTGGCTTTCCCAGCTAGTGCACATGTAACAGTTAATCCATCATCATCCACAACCGAATCTTGGGAAGCATATAGTGTCAAGGTTCCGGTGGAAAAGGATCTACATACAACAAAAGTTACGTTGAAAATTCCAAGTAATATCGAATATAAAATGTATGAAGCTGTTGAAGGTTGGAAAGTAACAACCAGCACAGATGATAACGAGAATGTCACATCTGTTACATGGGAAGCAGAAACGAAAGAGAATGGAATTAAGCCTGGAGAATACCGTATCTTTACATTTACAGCGCAAAATCCAGCTGAAGCAGGCGAAATCATATGGGACGCATTCCAATACTATGAAGATGGTAGCATTGTAGAGTGGACAGGGGAAAGTGATTCAGAGTTACCACATTCTGTTACTACTATTGAAAAATCGGATGCATCCGTTGATAGCCATGGGACATCAGTTAAAAATGAATCAACAAAAGCAAATGATTCTGATTCACAATCAAATGAAGAATCTGGTTTACATACAACCCTTTCTATTATTGCGATTATCTTGTCCTTAATTGCTATTGCATTAACTTTTATTAGAAAGAAATAATGTATAGTTTTGTGTTCCAAACCAAGGAGCGTATCACAAATAATTTTTCTATTATGTAGTCACAAATTACTACATTTGTTAGAATCATTGTTTGTTGGATAAGATCTTGATTTGGAGCACTCTTTTTTTGAGCATTAACATTGAACTTCTCTATTAGATACCTTATTCTAAAAGAACGAATAAAAGGATAACCATTGAGTTTCTAAGGAAAGTAAGGGGTTGGAAGAAATGAAAGTAACCATTACGGATGCTGCAAAAGATAAATTTGAAAGTTATGAAGTTCCAGAAGGTGCTGCCTATCGATTAAGTACCATTTTCAGTGGTGGATGTAGTTATGTATATAATTTTGATTTAGCAGTAGAATTCCCACAAAAAGAAGATACTAAATTTGAAGATAATGGGCTTACTATTTATCTAGATCCTTTAACCATTAAACATATTAATGAAGACTTGAAATTTGACTATGTTTTAGGTAAAGGATTTCGACTAATTGGACCAAGTGAAATTTATTCTTATCACTTGGAAGTGAAACAAAAAGCAGCCAAATAAAGTAAAAAGGGTCTTACTACCTATCTACTTTCTTAAAAGGAAGTGGCTAGGATAGTTAGACCCTTTATTTTAATGTTCATGGATATGTGTGTGATGAGATTCCATTTTACAAAGAATAGAATTATCGTGCAAATGATCCTTATTTTCCATTTGAATGGTAACATGTTCTACACCTAAATGCTGTAACTTATGTTCAAGAGAACTTAAGATTTTTTGGCTTTCAAGAAGAGTGTAATTCTCAGCCATTACAGCATGACAGGAAAGAGCGTTCTTTCCACTTGTAATACTCCATACATGTAAATCATGAATAGAAACAATTTGGTTGTCTTCTTCAAAAACTTGAATAATTTTATTGATATTAATATTTTTCGGTGTACCTTCCATAAGTACGTGAAGGGCATCTAATGTAACACGATAACCACTTAGTAAAACAAGGCAAGCAACAATGATACTTGCAAGTGGGTCAGCCCAGGTCCAATTAAAGAAGATAATGAACAGAGCAGCTATCACAGCTCCAACAGACCCTAATAAATCGCCGATAACATGTAAAAAGGCTCCACGTAGATTTAAGTTTTCTTTTGTGTCACCTCCATGCATCATAATCCAAGCAACTAGGATATTTACCAATAATCCAATCGTACTAATAATTAACATTCCAGTGGAAGCAACTTCTGGCGGATTTGCAAACCGTTTGATTGCCTCTATGAAAATAAAAATAGCTATGATGATTAATGTAACTCCATTAAAAAAGGCTGCTAGAATTTCAAATCGTTTATAGCCATA
>DATMFU010000134.1:0-6006 GCA_035556015.1 Niallia sp.
GGACTATAGAACCGGGCTATAAGCCACAAGAGAGGAAGAAATAGAAAGAAGTGGTCTATAGAGAAGCTCTATAAACAAATAAGAGGGGAACCATGGAGAGAAATGGACTATAGAATCGATCTATAAGCCACAAGAGAGGAGAAAATAGAAAGAAGTGGTTTATAGAGAAGCTCTATAAACCAATAACAAGGAAAAGATGTACAAAAGTGGCTTATAGAATAGAAAAAAACCGCATGTAATATTTACTGGCCTAAAACAAAATAAAAAAACACCCTCTTCCATTGAAAAGGATGCACTTTTTATAAAATCTAATTTTTATCGCGTAATTAACGATTTTCTAGTTGAAAAATCTACGCCT
This sequence comes from Niallia sp., assembly GCA_035556015.1. Taxonomy (GTDB): domain Bacteria; phylum Bacillota; class Bacilli; order Bacillales; family Cytobacillaceae; genus Niallia. The sequence goes on from DATMFU010000134.1 coordinate 359, forward strand.
TGATAATAGCTATTTTTAACAAGTACGTTAGGGCCTAAGCATTTTACATTCGGGCAGTGACAGTTTAATGAGCTTGCTAAATCAGTTGCCATCCACTTATCAAAAATATCTTCTAAACGATCATGTTGTATATTACCGAGTGCCGGTGTGTCACCAAAATCAGTTACGATAACATCTCCTGAAAAAATGTTAACATTCAAACGAGAACGTCCATCTGGATCGTTACGAACCGTTACATTTTTACTGGAGTAAAGTCGCTGTAATAGTTGTAAATCTTCTTCTTTACTGTTACATGGATAGAAAGGAAGTGTTCCAAATAACATCCAGACATTTTCATCACGAATATCTAAAAGATGGTGAATACTGTTTCTAATTTCATCTAAAGATAGAGTTTCAAGGGCAGAGGCGAAATCGGATGGATACATTGGATGAATTTCATGTCTTTGGCATTTCATTTCATCTACTATTTGTTTATGAATAGATTCTAAGTAAGGAAGTGTACGCTTATTAAGCATGGTTTCAGCAGATACAACCACTCCTGCTTCTACAAGTGCACGACTATTCGTAATAATATTTTGGAACAGTTTGCTTCTTTGCTCATAAGTAGGCTTTCTTGCCATCATGGCAAAGCCACGTTCAACAAATTCTTCTTCTGTTCCCCAGTTATGTGAGATATGAAGAACATCGAGATAAGGAATGACTGGTTCGTAGCGATCTAAACCTAGAGTTAAGTTAGAATTTAACTGAGTTTTAACACCGCGACTATGAGCATATTTGAAAAGAGGAACAACATAATTATCTACAGATTTTCTGCTCATCATTGGTTCTCCACCAGTAATACTTAGAGAACGAAGATGAGGAATCTCATCTAGTTTTTTTAGTAATAAATCAATTGGCAATGCGTTTGGATCTTTTGGCTGAAGAGTATAACCAACTGCACAATGTTCACAGCGCATATTACATAAAGTAGTAGTAGTAAATTCAATATTGGATAGTGTAAGCTTTCCATGCTGTTCTATATCCATATATGCTTCCCAAGGATCTAAGCTTGGATTAACCAATTTTCTTTCAGTAATCATAATAAACTCCTTTTTTGTAAAAGAATAGATAAATACATATCTATGTAAGAATACGAATTTTTAAAACACCTCTTGTCATTATTTAAGTAAATATCTTATCTGTCAAACGTTTTTGTTTCAAAATGTTGGCTAATGGGAAAAGAATGGAATAATGAGAGAAAGGGAGATGAAAAGTATGTCTAGTAAGAAAAATCAGAATACGAAAATCCTCTCAGGTATCTTAATTGGAAGTGCAATTGGTTTAACTTGTTCCCTCATTGATCCAGCAACTAGAAGAAAAACGATACAAAATGTAAAATATATGAGGGATTATAGTAGTCGATTCATTCAGAATTATAAAGAGCATCCTGATGAATCAAAACAAGAGTGGAAAGATAAAGTAAACAATACTTCTGAGTCAATGAAAGAATTAATGGAAGATAGTCAACATTTGTACAAGCAGATCCAATCAACTGTAAGAGAACGTTCTAAGGATATACAGGAAATTGCACAGGATTTTAAGCAACTTTATTTTCAAACGAAAAGACAGTATAAAAAAGTAGCACATACTTTAAAGGATACAAAGAAGCAGATGATTGGTAGTGTAGATAATTCAGATACAAATACATTACCTATGACGATGGAAAAAAGAGATTTAATCAAAGTCGAGCAACAAACACTCTAGAAAGTATATGACTTGAGAGTACTTATAAGAATAAGTGCTCTCTTTTTATGGCTAAAAATTTTTAAAAAGTGTAAAGCTATAGGAGAATGAAGGTTGCCGAATAGAAAAAAATTCGTTACGATAAAGTAGTAAGTTCGAAAGGAGAGAAACTTTTTTGGGTAGTTCAATTTCAGATAAAAACGAACAAGTTACTTTTTTAAAAACAAGATTAAATATGTTCCTGGATGTATTAGATGCAATTGATCCAGAACAAGCAGAATTAGAGGATATTGATCGTCTAATTGATATGATAGATGACATTGAGTCAAAGGTGAACGAATTTAAACATAGAGATCTTTAATAACAATAGCGCTTGGTCATTGACCAAGCGTTTTACTTTTTGAAAAAAGATTTGTATAAAAAATTTTCCATAAAGTTTTAACTAATAATTGTTGAAAACGATTGCAAATTACTTCTCTAGAAGGAAGATGAGGAGTATAATTTTTTATAGGGATAAGTTTGTTTAAAACGTTATATTTTGGCTGGTATTTAAATGAGGGGGAGAAATATGTATTTAGAAAACTTGAAGAAAAGTATTTATGATTTGATAGTAGAAACATCAACCAATCTTCCTAAAGACGTTCGTCGTGCTATTGCTAAAGCTACTCAAAATGAAAATGCCGGTACTCGTTCTGCGATGAGTTTAGCAACTATTACACAAAATATTGGAATGGCAGATACGCAAGTTTCACCTATTTGCCAGGATACAGGGTTGCCAACTTTTAAAATTAAAACACCTATTGCTGTAAACCAATTAGAAATAAAAGAAGCTATTTATGATAGCATGGTTTTAGCAACGAAGAATGGCAAGCTTAGACCAAACTCTGTTGATTCTCTTACAGGGAAGAATAGTGGAGATAATTTAGGTTTAGGTACACCAGTCATTAAATTTGAACAATGGGAAAAAGATTATATCGATATTCGTTTAATTTTAAAAGGTGGCGGCTGTGAGAATAAAAATATTCAATATAGTCTTCCATGTGAGCTTGAAGGACTAGGAAGAGCTGGTCGTGACTTGGACGGGATACGTAAATGTATTATGCATTCTGTGTATCAAGCACAGGGACAAGGTTGTAGTGCGGGATTTATTGGTGTCGGAATTGGAGGAGACCGCTCAGCTGGCTATGATTTAGCAAAAGAGCAACTTTTCCGTTCTGTGGATGATGTAAATGCTATTCCTGAGTTAGCAGAGTTAGAAGATTATGTGATGGAGAATGCGAATAAATTAGGAATAGGAACAATGGGTTTTGGTGGGGAAACAACCCTATTAGGTTGTAAAATTGGCGTCATGAATCGTATTCCTGCAAGCTTCTTTGTCTCCGTTGCTTATAACTGTTGGGCATTCCGACGTTTAAGCATTAGAGTAAATCCAACGAATGGTGAAATTATGGAATGGGGATACCAAGAAGGAGATAAAATCGACTTTTCACCAGAAAAGCAAGCGGCAGATCATGCTGAAAACCAAGAAGTTATTACATTACAAGCTCCTATTAGTGAGGAAGACATTCGCAAACTTAAAGTAGGAGATGTAGTGGAAATAAATGGCATGATGTATACAGGTCGTGATGCCATCCATAAGCATTTAAGTACAAATGATGCACCAATTGATCTAAATGGACAGATTATTTATCATTGTGGGCCAGTTATGCTGAAGGACGAGAATGGAAAATGGGAAGTGAAAGCAGCTGGACCAACAACAAGTATTCGAGAAGAACCATATCAAGGAGATATCATGAAAAAATTTGGCATCCGTGCTGTAATGGGAAAAGGCGGTATGGGAGCGAAAACACTAAAAGCATTAGAAGAGCATGGCGGTGTCTATTTAAACGCGATTGGAGGAGCTGCTCAGTACTATGCAGATTGTATTAAGTCTGTAGAAGGAGTAGATCTCATGCAATTCGGTATTCCAGAAGCGATGTGGCATTTAAAAGTCGAAGGTTTTAGAGCGGTTGTAACAATGGATGCTCATGGTAATTCACTCCATAAAGATATTGAATTATCGTCTCTTGAAAAATTAGCGCAATTTAAGGATCGCGTCTTTAAATAAGGTAAATCTTAACGGCTATAGTGATAGCCGTTTTTCTTATTATTACCAAGAATGAATTTCTCCTCCATACAAAAAATAATCAGTAGTTGTTAATAGTGTAGGAGGGATATTCTTGAAGTTAGGATTAAGAATTTGTATTTATTTAGCAGCCTTTTTGATTGCAGCACTACCTGTTCAAGCTGAAGTATCCAATCGGCCTTTAAGTTGGGGCTTTAAAAAAGCAACAAATGAACAACCAGCAGAGGCAGGGCCAGAATTAGATGCTTTGCTTCAAAAGTACGGAGCTTACTATAAGGATTCTAGTGATAAAAAGGTTCTTTATTTAACATTTGATAATGGGTATGAAAATGGTTATACAGGAAAAATCTTAGATGTACTAAAAAAAGAGAAAGTGCCTGCTACATTTTTTGTAACGGGGCATTATTTAACAAGCGCTACTGATTTAGTGAAAAGAATGGCAAATGAAGGACATATTATCGGAAACCATTCCTATCATCATCCTGACTTTACACAAATTAGTGATACAAAGTTAAAAGAGGAACTTGAAAAAGTTGCACTAGAAACGGAGAAGATTACGGGTCAAAAGGGAATGACCTATTTACGCCCACCAAGAGGAGTCTTCAGTGAAAGAACGTTAAAGTTGGCCAAAGAATTAGGTTATACACAAGTATTCTGGTCTTTAGCATTTGTGGATTGGAAGACTGATCAGCAAAAGGGATGGAAATATAGTTATGACAATATTATGAAGCAAGTTCATCCTGGTTGTATCTTATTATTACACACCGTATCAAAAGATAATGCAGATGCTCTAGAACAAGCTATCATTGATTTGAAAAAAAGAGGATACACATTTAAAAGCTTAGACGATTTGTCTTTAAAAAAAGAAATGGATGAAGGAATTCTGAATTAAATTCTTTTATGGAACCTAACAGGAAGTAGTTAGGTTCTTTTTTGTAAAAAGGTGTTAAGTGAATATTATTTCAGAAACTGGATATTACAATCAATAAGTATTAGTATAAGGAAGTATAAAAATTTTTATAAAGACTAAGAATAATAACCTTAATTGTACAGGAGTATATATAGATGAAAGAAAACAAACCAAAAAGTAATTCAGTCCAACTAAAAATTGGACAAACCTTTCCTTTAACGATAAAGCGGCTCGGAATTAATGGTGAAGGTGTTGGATATTTTAAAAGACAAGTTGTCTTTGTCCCAGGTGCACTTCCAGGTGAAGAGGTTGTAGTAGAAGCAACGAAAGTACAGCCGAAATTTTCAGAAGGAAAAGTGAAAAAAATAAGAAAGGCTTCACCATTTCGTGTCAAAGCCCCTTGTCCTTTTTATGAACAATGCGGTGGCTGTCAATTACAACATTTAGCGTATAGTCAACAGCTCGAGGAAAAAAGGGATATTGTTATTCAATCATTAGAAAGACATACGAAACTTAAGGTGGAAAACCTAGATATCCATCCAACAATTGGTATGGAAGATCCATGGAATTACCGCAATAAAAGTCAGTTTCAAGTTGGACAGCAAAAAGGTGATGCTGTCATTGCAGGTTTGTATGGCTTAGATTCCCATCGATTAATTCCTATTCAAAACTGTATGGTTCAACATCCTTTAACCAACAAGGTTTCTGAAGAAGTACGGAAAATCCTAGAAGAGTTTCAAATTCCTATATACGACGAAAGAAAGCAAAAAGGAATTGTGCGTACGATAGTTACTAGAGCTGGCTTCCAGTCTGGAGAAGTACAAGTGGTTTTAATCACCACTCAAAAAGAAATGCCAAGAAAAAAACTTGTAATGGCAGAGATACAAAAAA
>DATMFU010000135.1:0-8957 GCA_035556015.1 Niallia sp.
ATGTACTATCTCATTTAGAAGAAGCCGAAGTAAAGCAAAAAGAATCTATTAAAAATTTAGCCAAAGATATAACAGATTCATTTTCAGATGGCTTTACAAACTTGAAAGATTCATTTAATTTAAACAAAGGGCAAACAGATAAATTAAAGGACTCAGTAAATACTGCAATCGAAGATATTATAAATGAAAAGAGTTTAACATTAAGTAATCAAGTAAAAGAACTAGAAAAAGAATATGAAATCAAAAAACAAGAAGCAGATACAGTAAAAGATGAGAGTTTATTAAAAGCTGTAACTCAACAATATGAGAAAGAGAAAAAGGAAATTGAAGAGTCTTTTATAGAAGAAATTAACAAAGACGTAGAAAATACAATCAATACTGTTGTGGAAGAACAAATAGAAAAAGTAGAAGAAAAGAAAAAGAAAACAACAGAAGATGATGTTCGAGATCATTTACGAGGATTTGCACGTACAATTCCTGCGTTCTTAATGGCCTACGGGGATGATAATACGAAATTAGCAAATTTTGAAGAGAATATTGATGCAGATACGTTTGAAGATTTAACGAGTATAACTATAAATGAATTTAAGCAGCTTCGTGATGGATTTGAGTATATTGATGATAAAGGTGAAACAAAAGTAATTTCTGGTTTATTCAATGAGGTAGTTTTTAATGCTAGTATCCAAGAATTTTTAGATACTAAAAAGCGTTTAGCAAATTATTTTGACGATAGCTTACAAGAGGATATATTCGATTACATTCCTCCACAAAAAACAAATCAAATTTTTACGCCAAAAAGAGTAGTTAAAAAAATGATCAATATTTTAGAAGAAGAAAACCCGGGAATTTTTTCTGACAAAACATTAAAATTTGCTGACTTATATGTAAAAAGTGGTTTGTATATTACAGAGATAGTCAAGAAATTAAACGATGGATTGAAAGGACAAATTCCGAATCAACAGGACCGTATTAAATGGATACTTGAAAATCAAGTATATGCTTGTGCACCGAGCGATATAATTTACAATATAGTTAAAAATTTTATATTTAATGAATTAGAATACGTATCATCTGAAAATTTAAAATTAGCAGATACAGCACAATTAGCGAGCGATGAAGTATTAGCTTCAAATATTAATGGTGTTTATGGAGATGATAATTTGAAGTTTGATGTGATTATAGGGAATCCCCCATATCAAAATGAAGGAATTGGGGAAGTTGCAAGAGATGAACCAATATATAATAAATTTATGGAAGAATCCTATAAGATTGCTGACAATGTAAGTTTTGTGACCCCTGCTAGATTCTTATTTAATGCTGGTCAAACCCCGAAAAGATGGAATGAAAAAATGCTAAGTGATGAACATTTGAAAGTCGTGTATTATGAACAGAACTCTGCTAAAATATTCCCTAATACAGATATAAAAGGTGGGATAGCTATAACTTATCGTGATGCAAATAAGAATTTTGGTGCTATCGGTACTTTTACACATTTAGAAGAGTTAAATTCAATATTATCAAAAGTATTAAATGACGAGTTTAGTTCATTTAATGAAATACTGTATGGAAAAAGCAGCTATAAATTTACTCCTAAAATTTATGAAGAGAACCCTGAATTGAAAGGGAGAGTATCAGTGAATGAAGAGAAATCTATTGGTTCAAATATATTTGATAAACTTCCTGAAATTTTCTTTGATGTAAAACAAAGTAAAAATCAAATTCAAATTTTAGGTCGTAAAGATGGTTCACGTATATTTAAGTGGATTAATAAAGATGTCTCTTCACCATTTTCTGTGATAAACACCTATCCCAGAAATAAGTTAGCTTGATTGTGTCGCAATCAAACTATCTCCTTCTTCAGCTTGTAGACTACTTAGTTAGTAACTTGGATGCGGTCAAGTGCTTTCCTTGACGGCATCCAAGTTACTAACTACCATACTGATAGCTGAAGAAGAAAAGAGAGTTATGCTACTTGTTTTTTATAAGTGTTTCCTGTACATTCCAGAAATACACGTAATCTAAACCGTTCTAAATTTCTATAACCATAGGCTCTTCTTTTAATGTTTTTAACCTTATGGTTAGTACCTTCGGTCCTTCCGTTTGTATATCTTGACAAGAAATATTGAAGAATTTCAGCTTTCCAATTTTCAAGGGTTTTAGCTACCTCATGAAAAGAAGGATATGGACTACTCCATGCAAGTTGAATCCATTCTTCAAACGATTCTTCTGCATCATTATAATTATCAAGTTTATACATTTCTCTGAAGGTTTCCTTAAGGTAATAAGCTGAAGCAAGTAAAGGATATTCTTCTAATAACTCATCTAATCGGACTTTTTGTTGTTCAGATAACTTTTCATACCCTTTTAACAATAGGAATCTGGCTTTCTTTAACTTAGGGTATTTCTTTCTGACTTTATCTAGAGCTTGTGTAACTTTTTGAACAACATGATACTTATCAATCACTATCGAAGCCAAAGGAAATAAAGATTTAATTGCTTTGTGAAACGGATCCCACATATCAACTACAACCGTTTTTACAGCTTGAGATGATGAAATGTAATTTGTTAACAACTGAGAGGTAGACTCATAACTACGTTGATGAATCATACCTAGAATGCATCCTAGCTTTGCATCAAGAAGTACCGTTTCATATTGATGACCCTTTCTAACGGCTACCTCATCTAGGCTTAAGACAAGGTCATCTTTGTCAGTAGCTTGTGTAATTGCCTCTTTGTGAATGAGTGCTTTTTCTTGAGCCACTGAGTAATAGATCCTTTCTAAAGTGGTATATGGAATATGGTACTTCTCACTAACATGTTTAATGGTTGTATCTTGGCAAAGTTGATACAGGTGTTCACGGAGACGATTAGTTTGATGTTTACCAGGTTCTATTGAATCGTAACACTCTGAAAATACTTCAGAGCAATTTAAACATCTATACCGTTTTACCTTAATAAGCAGATATACTTGCTTATTTAATATATCAAGATCTCTTACTTTTCTTGTCCTTCTATCATGGACAAAAGAAGAAAGAAAACCACAAAAAGAACAACGTTCTTTTACTGAATTCTTTTGAACAACAACAACATAACTGGAAGTCAATTCTTCCTGTTTAACAACTTCAAATTCTGGCAAATCTAGTGATACGGAAAGCACTTTTGGATCCTCCTAATGTGTAGTTTGGTCGCTAACATTATTGCCAGGATTTCAAAAGTGTTTTCTTATTTTTTTCTTATCACAAAATTTGGTGATGAATCATAAAGATTATGTTGAAAACCATCCTAATCTAGAGAAATATAAGGTTATCCTTCCAGCAACAAATGGTACAGGGACTTTTGGTGAAACTTTATCAACGCCTATTATAGGTAGACCACTTATTGGATATACACAAACATTTATTTCCTTTGGAGCTTTTAATGAAAAATTAGCAGCAGAGAATGTTTTAAAATATGTCAAAACTAAATTTTTGAGAGCTATGCTTGGGTCCATGAAAATAACTCAGCACAATCAAACAAAAGAGGTTTGGAAGAATATTCCTATCCAAGAATTCACCACAAGTTCCGAAATTGATTGGTCAAAGTCAATATCAGAGATTGACCAACAGTTATACAAAAAATATAATTTGAATGAAAATGAAATAAAATTTATCGAAGAAAATGTAAAAATTATGGAATAGAAATAGAAACATAATAAATATTGGATTCAACTAACAACCATCATATATTGGTTCAAATTGGTTAAGTAATATCAATTCCAATCCTTTTTCATACATTTTTATCCAAATAATAATTCCCAAACGATGATATAAATGTATTCCATCAATATCATACACACAGGTAGAGTACCGTAATAGGTACTCTTTCCTGCATTTGTAGTAATTTATATTTATTACTTTCACAAATAATGTCCACTAAGAAAAGAGAATTTACCTCTTATTCCCTTCTTTCAATCGTAACTATAACTTTTAACTCAGGATTCGTGTGTATCTTCAATAAACCAGATCAAATGATTCAGTTTCTGTTAAAATAAGGATAAACTGTTTTTAAATCCGAGGTGCCCCCATGCTAAAACAAGGAATCTACGAAGAAATAATAAACAAAAAACTAAAAAAAGAACTAATTAAACTAGATAATGATACATACGAACTAGGAAAAGAAAAACTCGATGTTGAAGAAGCAAGAAAAGTTCTTTCATCATACATATCTACCATTACAAGAAAAGCACTAAAATATCTTAGAGAAAATCAAAGCGAGGACTCTGAAGCATTACTTCAACAAATAAAAGTTTGTAATGAGATCATTGATCTTCTTAGTTCCAAACTAGAAGATGAAGAGTTCAAAAGCCTACAAATCGAGGAAGAGGGTGAAGTTCTTACTTCCATCTATACTCGTCTTAACTCAATAAAAAGTATCAGAAAGAATGAAGTTGTTCGACCAGTTACACCAATTTCTCAAAGCTCCTTATTCACTGGATCGAACTATGAACCAAATATGCTTGGCGAATTAAAGAAAGAGATCCTAACTGCAAACCAAATTGATATGCTCGTTTCCTTTATTAAATGGAGCGGAGTCAGGTGCATTATTGAAGAATTTAAGGAATTTACAGATAGAGGTGGAGCATTAAGGGTTATTACGACATCATATATGGAGGCGACTGATTTTAAAGCGATTGAAGAATTAAGTAAGCTTTCAAACACAGAAATCAAGGTTTCATATGATGTTGAACGGACTCGACTCCATGCGAAGGCGTATCTTTTTAAGAGGGATACAGGTTTCACAACGGCTTATATAGGTTCTTCTAATTTATCAAATCCTGCGTTAACTTCTGGGCTAGAGTGGAATTTGAAAGTGACGGAGAAGGATTCACTAGATATCGTGAGAAAATTTGAAGCTACATTTGAAAGCTATTGGAATGATAAAGAATTTCAACTTTTTGATCCCCAGAATCAGCAGGATCAAGAGTTGCTTAGGAAAGCATTATCGAAGAAGCAAATGGATCGTAAAGATTTCCATTTTGTATTTGATATTCGACCATTTCATTATCAAAAAGAAATTCTTGAAAAATTAGAGGTTGAACGTAAGGTGTTTGGTCGTTATAAAAATCTTGTTGTTGCAGCTACTGGGGTTGGAAAAACAGTCATTTCTGCATTTGATTTTAAACGATTCTATACGAGTAATCAGAATCGAGCAAGATTTTTATTTGTAGCCCATAGGGAAGAAATCTTGAAACAAAGCCTTGATAGCTTTCGAGGGATATTAAAAGATCCGAACTTTGGTGAAATCCTTGTAGGTAATCATATTCCTTCGTCATTAGATACTTTATTTACTAGTATTCAAAGTTTTAACAGTAAAAAGTTATATGAAAAAACAACAAGTGATTTTTACGATTATATTATTGTTGATGAATTTCACCATGCAGCGGCCGAATCCTATCAAAGACTTCTGAATCATTACAGCCCGAAAATATTACTTGGTCTAACAGCAACACCAGAACGAATGGATGGAAAAGAAATCCTTCATTATTTTGATCATACCATTGCTGCCGAAATGCGATTAACTGAGGCAGTAAACCAGAAATTATTATCACCTTTTCAATACTTTTGTGTAAGTGATATGGTTGACTTATCTAAGTTAAAGTGGAGTAGAAAAGGATACGATGTGAAAGAATTAGAGAATGTTTATACTTCTAATGACATGAGAAGCACTCAAATCATAAAAAGTATTGATAAGTATGTCACGTCAATTAACGATGTTAAAGGTCTTGGGTTTTGTGTCTCTGTAGAACATGCAAAGTATATGGCTGATTATTTTAATCAATCTGGTATTCCTTCGATTGCCCTACATGGAAACGTCAGTCAAGCTCTTCGCAGTGAGGCACAGGATATGTTAACGAACGGTAAAATTAACTTTATATTTGTTGTAGATTTATATAATGAAGGTGTAGACATACCAGATGTCAATACGATTCTCTTTTTGAGACCAACAGAAAGTTTAACTGTCTTTTTACAACAGCTTGGAAGAGGACTTCGTCTAGCAGAGGGGAAGGAATGTTTAACCGTTTTAGACTTTATTGGACAAGCTCGTAAAGAGTATAACTTTGAAGAAAAATTCAGAGCCCTTTTAGGAAAAACAAAACATTCAATTGTGCATTATGTTGAAAATGGATTCTTTAATCTTCCTAAAGGCTGTTTCGTACAATTGGAGAAGCAAGCAAAAGAGTATATCCTAAGAAATATAAAATCAAGTGCGAACACAAAGGGAAATTTAATATCCAAGATGAAATACTTTGAACAGGATACAGGGTTACAGCTTAATCTTCCTAATTTTCTAAAACATTATCATTTATCACTTTATGACTTTTACGGTAAAAATAGAGACCGAAGTTTCACTCGATTCATGGTACACGCTGATGTTAAAGAAAACTTTGAGGTTGAAGATGAAAAGTTTATCACAAGCAGGTTACCAAATTTATTTCATCTTAACTCTGCGAAACTTATTAATTTTTACATACGTTATATAAATGGTGGGACAGCTGAAACAGAAGAGGAAAGACTCATGCTTTCGATGTTTTATTATACTTTTTATCAGCATCACCCTCAAAAACAAGGCTTTTCTTCAATAGAAGAAGGGCTATCGGCAATATTCTCGATTAACGAGTTTAAAACTGAAATAGTAGAGATACTTGAATACTTATATTCATCACTTGAAACATTGGAAATTGAAAATGAATTTGATTTTCCATGTCCTTTAACCGTTCATAGTCGATATTCAACAGCACAAGTACTTGCAGCGTTAGGATACTTTAACGAAAATGCAAGTCCATCCTTTAGAGAAGGAGTGAAGTTCTTTAAAGAGAAAAATCTAGATGTCTTCTTTACCACTCTTAATAAATCAGAGAAAGACTTTTCTCCATCAACTCTTTATGACGACTATGCAATTAACGAAACCTTGTTCCATTGGCAAACACAATCTAAAGTAGCAGAAGGCAGCGAAACGGCAAACCGTTACCGAACGCATAAGAAAACGGGACACAAGCTCGCATTGTTTGTAAGAGAATACAAAAAAGAACATGGTTTAACATCATCCTTTATCTTTCTAGGATTAGTTGATTATGTAAAACACACTGGTAGCAAGCCTGTGAGCTTTGTTTGGCAGTTGCATGAAGAGATGCCGTCTTATTTAGTGCCTAGGGCGAATAAAAATATATTGTAACGGTACACTAGCAGCACTTAATTTCATTACAAACGCTTTTCGATTACATACAACAATAGGTAGATGAATAGAAGCTGTAGAATGCTTTGAAAGAGTCACTTTACTTTAGATGATTTGAAATTAAGAATATATAACTTTAATTAAAGCACTTAAAAATGTAGCTCAAGAGACGATAAAACTCTTGAGCTCCATTTTTTAATAATAGTAAGTTAGCTTTTGAATGAGGAGAAAAGAATGAAACTTTTATCAAACCTATTTAAAAAGAGTAAACAAGAAAAAGAACAAAAATCATAAATAAAACCTAAGACTTCAAAGATAAATCACAATGAAAAGGTTGCAACCAGGAAAGGGGAAATTGGAGAATACAAAATTGATATCCAATTATCACAACTTCCTAAAGAGTATATCCATTTATCTGATATCATGCTTAAAAATGATAAAGCTACATCAGGCTTTTCACAAATTGATCACATTGTCATTACATCATATGGAATCTTTGTAATCGAAACAAAAAATTATCAAGGGACTATTTATGGTGGGAAAGATAGAAAAACATGGTCAGTAAATGGAAAGTTCAAGATGATGAATCCATTTATTCAAAATTATGGACATATTCAAGCGATAAAAAATCATATTGAAGAGAAATATCATCACTCATTTATTTCAATGGTGTCATTCACTAAACGGTGCACATTTAAGATTGACGAGTTAGATTTTAGAAAAATGAGTTCTGATGAGTTGATTGTATACGATGTAGAATTGTCAGAGTATATACATAGGAAAGTATCAGTTAATAAGGTACATAATAAAGAGCCAATTTTAAAAGAAGATGAGATAAAAAGAATCTATTCATTATTAGTTGAAGCTAACATAGAAAATCATTCTATTCGAGAGAAGCATGTTCAATCCCTAAAGTTAGAGGGCGAGGTACATAGTCAAAATCAACAAGCAAAGTGCTGTGTATGTAATAAAACTGTCTCAGATAAGGTCAAGTCATTTTGTTTATCCAGTAAGAAGTTTAATGGCAAGATATATTGTTTTGAACATCAAAAGAGTTTAGGATAGTAGGTTACTTTTAGACAAGTAAAATCCTTTTTTGTAACCCCATCTAATGAAAATAGAAGGGGTTATCTTTTTTGTACTTAACAAAATAATTGTTTTAACATTTCGAGGTTGATTTTTACCTATTTAATAGTAAAATAAACCTATAACTTATAGCCTATTAGAAAACGGCAAACCTATCGAAAGGTAGGGACGCAAAACTACGGACCTAAAGCAAATGCTATGGTAGCCGAGTCGCCTAAAAGATGGACGTCAATACATAATGTTGATCCGCCTATTTAGGTGGGTCTTTTTTAGTTAGTAAAAAAATAAAGAGGAGGAATATAGATGGGGTTTTTAAGAGATTTAGGGAAATTCGCTGGAAAAGCAACAGGAACGGTTATTGGTGGTGCTGTTAATGTTGTTGGAGATGTAACAGGCAGCAAATTTATTAAGGAAGTTGGGGATGGGGTTAAAAAGGCATCTGAATTTGCTGGGGATACAGTAGGTCAAATCGCAGATGGAGCTTGGAATACTGCATCAGGTATGATCCAGGACGATAAATCTAAAATTGATCAAGGATTAAATGATATGGGTGATTCAGTAGGTAGAACGGCAAAGGGTGTATATCATACTGCCAAAAATACTTATCATAGTGGTAAATCTACATATGAGGGATTTAGAGATGGTGATGATACAAAAAT
>DATMFU010000136.1:0-2840 GCA_035556015.1 Niallia sp.
GGAAAAAAAGACAAAGTTATAAATTTAACAGATGAAGTATTAGAACCATTTGGTGGCAGGTTGTTTGACGGATTTTCAGTAGGAAAAGAGAAAAAAAGAGAGATTAACTAGAGTAAGTGTGAAAGACCTTTATTATAAATATCAGGCTGATAACTAACTATTACATGGAGGTATTATAATGAAAATACTAGGCGTTCATCATGTACAAATAACGGTACCAAAGGCTGCAGAAAAACGAGCAAAAGATTTCTATTGTGGTGTTTTAGCGTTACAAGAAATAGAAAAGCCAGAAGCTCTTAAAGGTAGAGGTGGTTTTTGGGTAAAAGTAGGGAATGCAGATGTTCATATTAGCATAGAAGAAGGTTTTGAACGGTTAACGACGAAGTCACATATAGCTTATCAAGTAGAAAATATTGATTATTGGAAAAACAAATTAGGTAAAGAAAATGTTAAAATTAGTTCGTCTATACCAATACCAGGATATGAGCGATTTGAATTTAGAGATCCATTTGGTAATAGAGTAGAAATGATTCAAATAGTATAGTTAGTAAAAAGATGTATTTTTGAAGAGTTACAGGAGGAGTTAAGTCATGATAGAAGGATATGCAGAAGTAACAGGAGGAAAGGTTTGGTATCAAATACATAACGAACAAGCAACAGGTACTCCTCTCCTTGTTTTACATGGAGGACCAGGTTCTTCTTGTTTTTCCATGCAAGGTTTAAAAGAATTAGCTACCAATCGTCCAGTCATTCTTTATGATCAATTAGGTTGTGGTAGATCAGATAGACCTACTGATGATTCCTTATGGAAACTAGATAGATTCGTACTCGAAGTTGGTCAATTGCGTAAAGCATTAAAGTTAGATGAATTACATATTTTAGGGCACTCTTGGGGAACAACACTTGCAGCAGCGTATTATTTTGCAAATCCAGAGGGAGTAAAAAGTATAATATTTTCTAGTCCATGTTTAAGTGCTCCATTGTGGGAAGCAGATCAAAAGAAAAATTTAAAAAAACTCCAACCGGAAATACAAGAAATCATTACAAGAAGTGAAGAAGAAGGAACAACAGATACTGAGGAATTTCAGCGTGCTATAGAAGTATTTAGTGATCATTTTGTATGTCGTTTACATCCATATCCAGAACATTTGAAAAAAGGAAGAAGCTATAGAAATCCACATGTATATGAATTAATGTGGGGCCCATCTGAATTTACGGTGAAAGGTAATTTGAAATCCTTTGATTGTACGAATCAGTTATCAACTATTTTAGTACCAACCTTATATTCCTGTGGACGTTTTGATGAGGCTACCCCTGAATCGACTAAATATTTTAGTGAGGTCACGCCAAATTCTTCCTTCCACGTGTTTGAAAAAAGTGCTCATATGGCCTACATAGAAGAGGAAAAGGAATATCTTCGTGTAATGACTATTTTTTTAGATTCTGTTGAGTAAGAGATTGAATGAAACCAGTTTAAGGATTACGGCTATATGAAAAATAAATGTAGGTTTTTGACTTAAATTTTCATAAATCTCCTCTTATTCTTTCTGTTTTTAGGATATTCTTGGTATACTACATGATGAGGTCAAATCTTGACTTCATATACACAAAGAATAAATGAGGGAAGTTTAGTGAAAAAGAAATCATCTAGAAAATTAGCGATGTATTCACTCCTAATAATGGCACTTGGCTTTATTATCACGTTTCCATTCCAGGAGAATATGTGGCTACTATTATTGCATGGAGGATTTGAAGCAGGTCTTGTCGGGGGCTTAGCAGACTGGTTCGCTGTTACAGCACTTTTTCGTCACCCTTTAGGCTTGCCAATTCCACATACTGCACTGCTGCCTAAAAATCGTGATCGAATGGTAAATGGATTAGTTACGGTTTTGAAAAAAGACTGGTTATCAAAAGAAAGTATACAAGACAAAGTTAAAAATATTCCATTTACAGAAAAGATTACTTCAACTGTAAAAATCCAACTTCGGTCAGAGCCAGTTAGAAAAGCAATGATTAAGGCAACGCAACAAACAATTAGAAATATAGATATGGTTAAAATTACACCATTCGTTAGAAATCAATTGTCTGCTACATTGTCAGATGTACAGTTAAGTAAAATCCTTCAAATAATCACTACACAGTTAATTAATGAAGAAGTAGATAAAAAAACATTGGATCATGTACTTGTTAAAACAGAGGGATGGTTACGTAAAGAAGAAACAGCAAGAAAGCTTGGGTCTGTTTCCATGAACGTGTTAAATAATGTGCAAGCAAATGGAATGTTACAATTTGCATTGAAAACTCTACAAAATATAATGACAGAAGAGAAACTTGGCCAGATTGTGCAAAATCTTTTGTTAAGTGGGATGAGAAGCCTACAAAAAGAAGAAGAGCCGAATAGAAAAGCACTTGTTTTATATATTAGAAAAGAAATAGAAAGTCTTCATGAAAACGAAAAAGTGCTTGAAGGTTTAAATAATTGGAAAGATAAACTATTGAATTCTTTAGAATCTGATCATACTATTTTAACTAGTTTGGATCAAATTCAACAGAAGGTAATTGATCTTTTAGAAAATCCTGAGTTTCTAGAAACAAAAGTATTGCCTTATGTTGAACAATTACTTGAAAAGTTAGAACAAAATAAAGAGAAAATCAATCCATGGATTACGCAACAAATTTCTAACTTTATAGAGAAAAACCATGATCAAATTGGTAATTTAGTAAAAGAGAATCTAGATAAATTAGATAATGAAACATTAGTTGATATGATAGAAAATAATATCGGAAAAGATTTGCAATGGATTAGAGTAAATGGTGCTGTTTGTGGATTTATTATTGGT
>DATMFU010000137.1:0-12147 GCA_035556015.1 Niallia sp.
ATTTGTAATAACAAATTTTCAAAAAGTAGTTGAAATTCATGTCATTTGTTATTACAATGAATGTAACATATAAAAACACATCATGTTAGGAATTGTGAAGTTAGCGAAAAAAATAGGGAGGGTAAATTTTTTTACGAATAAATATCTGAAAAATCAATAAAGTCAATTAATTATTAGGGGGATGAAATGATGAATATTCTATTATGTTGCTCTGCAGGTATGTCTACTAGTTTATTAGTTTCAAAAATGGAAAATAGTGCAAAAAGCCAAGGGGTAGATTGTAAAATTTGGGCAATCGCTGCTTCAGAATTAGATAATGAAATAGATCAAGCTGATGTTGTACTGTTAGGTCCTCAAGTTAGATTTCTTTTACCACAAGTAGAAAAAGCCGCAAATGGAAAAGGAATCCCTGCTGCTCTTATAAATTCAGTAGATTATGGTTTGTGTAATGGAGAAAAGGTACTGGAACAAGCTACTACTCTAATTAAGGGGGAATAGGGGAATGATGAAATTTATCGATAAATTTATTATGCCAATCGCAGCAAAGATTGGAAGTCAAAGACATTTATTAGCTATAAGAGATACCTTAATTGGAATGATTGCTATCACGATTGTTGGTTCATTCGCAGTTCTACTTAACAACTTAGGCGAAATCATTAAGCCATATGGAAGAATGATGGAAGCTATCTTTGGAGAGAACTGGAAGACACTTGGTGGCGATATTTGGTTCGGTACGATTGCTTTTCTAACAGTATTTGCTGTCTTTGGAATTTCGTATAAACTGGCAAAATCTTATGGAGATGACGGTTTTGAAGCAATGATGGTTGCCGCTGCTTCTTACTTCTTACTATTACCGCAAACAGCTAATGTCTCTTTACCATTAGCAGAAGGTGCTACTGAAACAGTTTCCGGAGGGGTATGGGGATTAATATCTGTAAATTATTTTAATGCTACATCTCTTTTTTCAGGAATAATTGTGGCGATCGTTGCTACAGAAGTATTTGTTAGATTATCTAAGGTGAAATACTTAACGATAAAAATGCCTGCTGGAGTTCCACCGCAAGTAGCCAAATCTTTTGCGCGTTTAATCCCTGGTATGGCAACAATATTTATTGTTGGGATAGTTGGCGTTATATTCAGAATGATTACAGACGGCCAAGTCTTAAATGACTGGATTAACACGGTTATTGTTTCTCCATTAACGAATGCAGCAGATTCCTTACCATTTGCCATCCTACTTGTGTTCATAGATTGTGCTTTTTGGATGGTTGGTATACACGGTAGTAATGTTTTGGGAGGAATAACATCTCCTTTATTTGAAAAAACAGGAGCAGACAATATTACACTTTATCAACAAGGTGTTGAGGCTCTAAGTCAATATCATGTTCTTGCAGGATCTTTCTTGGATGCTTTTGTATTCTTAGGTGGATCTGGAGGTACACTTGGTTTAATTATTGCAATGATAATTGCCGGTCGAAAACGTTATAAACAGCTAATTGGTCTTGGAGGGGCACCTGGACTTTTCCAAATTAATGAACCAATCATCTTTGGATTACCAATTGTCTTAAATCCAATTTGGTTTATACCATTTATTTTTGGACCTGTTATAACAACTATTATTTCTTATTTATCTATTCAATGGGGTTGGGTAGCACCAGTTACTGCAAAAATACCTTGGGTTACACCACCAATTATTGGAGGTTATCTTGCAACAAGTGGACATGTTTCTGGTGCGGTTTTAGCAGCCCTTAACTTGTGTATTTTAACCGTCGTTTATTTACCATTTGTTTATGCTTCAGTGAGAATGGATTCAAAAAATAAAAACAAAGAGGAACTTACAAAAAATTCCGATTCATTAAGTGCTTAAAGGAAAGTGGGGAACAACATTGAATACAGAAGAATTATACCAACTATCTTTTCAGTTAATTTTACATAGTGGAAATGCGAAAAGCTCTGCTATGGAAGCTATACAAGAAGCAAAGAAAAAGGATTTTCAAGCTGCTAGGGAGAAATTAATAGAGTCAGATAAAGAAATATCACAAGCACATAAAATACAAACAAGTTTTCTTCACCGCGAGGCAGGGGGAGACCAATTTACCATTCCTATTATTCTCATCCATGCTCAAGATCATCTGATGACAGCTATTATGTTAAAGGATCTTGCTACAGAAATGGTTGAAATGAGAGAAGAGATTTATGAAGAATCATTAGGAAAGGCGGTAGCAGAATGAGTCAGGGTCTAAAAGTTGTAACTATAGGTGGCGGCTCAAGCTATACACCTGAACTAATTGAAGGTTTCATTAATTACCATGATCAATTACCTGTAAGTGAAATCTGGCTAGTAGATGTAGAAGAGGGAAAAGAAAAGCTGGAAATCGTCGGTAATCTGGCCCGACGAATGATTGCTAAAGCAGGAGTACCAATTGAAGTGAATCTTACGTTAGATCGTAAAAAGGCATTAGCAGGAGCTGACTTTGTAACGACACAATTACGTGTCGGTCAGCTTGCTGCTAGAGCTCTCGATGAAAAAATCCCTTTAAAATATGGGGTAATTGGACAAGAAACGAATGGTCCTGGTGGCTTGTTTAAAGCTTTCCGTACCATTCCTATCATCCTTGAGATTGCAAAGGAAATAGAAGAGTTATGTCCTAATGCTTGGCTGATTAATTTTACAAACCCTGCTGGAATGGTAACAGAGGCAGTTCAACGCTATAGTAATATTTCTCGAGTGATCGGTTTATGTAATGTTCCTATTGGAATGGAGCGAGGGGTTGCAGATTTATTAAATGTTGATCCTAGTAGAGTTAGAATTGATTTTGCAGGGTTAAACCATATGGTATACGGCCTTGATGTGTTTGTAGATGGCAAAAGTGTCAAGAAAGAAGTAATAGAGCTAATTGCAGACCCTGATAAAGCGATTACTATGAAGAATATTCATGCTATGGGTTGGGAGCCAGAGTTTTTAAGAGGATTAAATTTATTCCCTTGTCCATATCATAATTACTATTACAAAACAGGAGATGTTTTGGCGCAGGAATTAAAGGAAGCGGAAAAAGGGGAAACTCGTGCAGAGGTTGTTCAAAAGTTAGAAGAAGGATTGTTTGAATTATATAAGGATCCTGATTTGGCGATAAAGCCTCCTCAACTTGAAAAGCGTGGCGGAGCCTACTATAGTGATGCAGCTGTACGACTTATCTGCTCTATTTATACAGATAAATGCGATATTCAAGCTGTGAATACTGTCAATCATGGAGCAATAACGGGTATTCCTTATGATTCAGTTATTGAAGTAAGCTCTATCATCACAAAAGACGGACCAAAACCATTAACAATGGGAGAATTGCCTGTACCTGTTCAAGGTTTAGTATCCCAAATAAAATCCTTCGAGCGAACAGCTATTGAGGCTGCTATTACAGGAGATTATGATAAGGCGCTCCTTGCAATGACGATAAATCCTCTTGTTCCAAGTGATAGAGTCGCTAAATTAATACTAAATGAAATGTTAGAGGCACATAAAGATTATTTACCACAGTTTCATAGAGAAAAAGTTTATTCATAAAATATAAATATAGATGGCCATATGGAAAAATTTCCTATGGCTGTCGTATTTAACAAAGGAGACGGTGGAATGAAAAGAATCGTGATTAACGCAGATGATTTTGGATTTAGTCGGGCAGTAAATTATGGGATTGTTGATTCCCATGTAAAAGGCATTGTTAATTCTACTACCATGATGATGAATGCAAGCGCTACCAAACATGCTGTTTGTTTGGCAAAAGATACTCCTTCACTGAAGGTAGGAGTTCATTTAGTATTAACTTGGGGGAAACCTCTTCTTTCTGATGTTCCAAGTTTAGTAGATGAATCAGGATACTTTAAAAAACAGTCAGAGGTTTATAGTAATCCGAACTCTATTGATTTACATGATTTAGAAAGAGAATGGACAGCTCAAATTGAAAAGTTTTTAGATGCAGATATTACGCCTTCTCATTTTGATAGCCATCATCACGTCCATGGAATAAAAGAGTTTTATCCAGTTGTAAAAAAATTAGCAGAAAAATATGGAATTCCTGTAAGAAAAGCTGGTGACCACTTTACTGATGTACAGACACTAACAGATGTATTTTTAGGAGACTTCTATGGTGAAGGCGTAGTAGAGGATTATTTTGATAATTTATTAGGACGTGTGGAAGAAGGGAAGAGTATTGAAGTAATGACACATCCTGCCTATATCGATGATATCTTGATGAATGGCTCTTCTTATAATAAAGATAGATTAAAAGAGGTAAAAATATTGATGGAATCTAAAGCAATTTAATGCTCGATAGGAGGACTTTTCGAAGAAATTAATTTTTCTTTGAAAGGTCTTTTATTTTTTTATGGCGAATAGGTTTAATAGGAAAAGTAAATGGGTAATAAAATATAATGTTTTTAAAATGAAAGAGAGAATATTTGTAGAAAAAGGACTTTTTATACGCTTTACTTATCAACTGATAAGTAAACTATTTAACTAGTTATGAAAAAGACAGGGGGAGCAATTTTATGAAAAAAAAGGTAATTATTATTGGAGCAGGAGTGGCAGGATTAGCTAGTGCTATTCGGCTACAACATGCAGGATTTCAAGTGGAAATCTATGAAAAAGAAGCGATAGCTGGTGGAAAAATGCATCGAATCGAAAAGGATGGTTTCCAATTTGATCTGGGACCTACGATTGTTATGATGCCGGAATTATATAGAGAAATTTTTGAGTTAGTGGGACGTGACCCAGATGACTATATTCCGATGGAAAGATTAGATCCTATGTATTCTGTATACTTTGGAAGCGGAAAGCAAGGATATTTTGAGATATCTTCAGATTTAGTAGAACTAATGAAAACATTTGAAGGCATAAATGAAGAAGATGCTGAAGGATTCTTGAAATACTTACAGCAAATCTATGAAAGATATACAGTAGCAAAAAACCATTTTTTACAAAGACCATTTCGTAGAAAAAGAGATTTCTACAATCCAGCTACCCTTTATCAGGCATTAAAATTAAAAACGTTTGATAGTGCAGACAAATTTATTAGTAAATATGTGCAAAATGAACAGCTGAAGCAAATGATTAGTTTTCAAACTTTATATATTGGCGTATCTCCATATAATGGTCCATCTTTATATACAATGATTCCAATGATTGAGTTTTTCTATGGTGTTTGGTTTATAAAAGGTGGAATGTATACCATGGCTAAGTCCATGGAAAGAGTTTTTTTGGAGATGGGAGGTAAGATATTTTATCAATCACCAGTTGAAGAAATAGTGATAGAAAATCAAGTAGCTAAAGGGATAAAAGTAAACGGGAAAATTATTCATTCTGACTATGTACTTTGTAATGCAGATTTTCCATATGCGTTGAAAAACCTTGTAACAGACAAAAAGGCAAAAGGAAAATATACAGATGAGAAAATTGATAAGATGAAATACTCTTGTTCATGTTTTATTTTATATCTTGGCATGAACAGAAAATATGAGGAATTAGCAACTGCTCATAGTTTCTTTTTTGGAAACAATCTAAAAGACAATCTAGAAGATATTTTTAATGGGGAAAAGCTGAATAATCCTTCCTTTTATGTATATAACGCCTCCAAATTAGACCCAGCTATGGCACCTGAAGGAAAGGATGGGTTATATATACTCGTTCCAGTATCTGATTTGTCGGTAGCGAAATATGAGTGGACAGAGGAAACTATTTCTCATTACCGTGCCCAAGTATTTGAAACACTTCGGGAAGTGAATGGATTAGAGAATATAGAAGAGGATATTATTTCGGAAACTTATATGACACCAATAGATTTTGAGAAAAAATTTAATGCGTATAATGGAGCATGCTTTGGGTTACGCCCGACATTAACACAAAGTAATCATTTGCGACCACAAAGCAAAGCACAAAATTGTGAAAATCTATATTTTACAGGTAGCAGTACACATCCTGGAGCAGGCGTACCAATCGTATTGTTGTCTGCCAAAATTGCAACAGAGGAATTACTTTTGGATGACTCACTATCGACTAAACATAGAGAAACAGTTCAAGTAGCAGGAGGGATAGCTAATGAGGGGAGTTAAATCTACTAATTCATTAAAAAACGATTATAAATATTGTGAAAATATTATTAAAAAGGGTTCGAAAAGCTTTTATCAAGCATTTAAACAACTTCCTTCTGATAAAGCAAATGCTGTCTATGCAATCTATGCCTTCTGTCGGTGTGCTGATGATAGTATAGATGAAACAAGTAATCAAAAAAAACAATTAGAGAATTGGAATAGTCTCTATAAGCAATTACAGCTATTTGAAAAGGGAGAAGAAGTAGACCATCCAATTTGGAGGGCATTACGGGATGTGTTTACTCGCTATAAAATGGATATTACCCCTTTTTATGACCAATTAAAAGGACAATATCTAGATATTCATTTCAAGCAGCCGAAAGATATGAAGGAATTGGAAAGTTATTGTTATTATGTAGCAGGAACGGTGGGATTGATGCTTCTACCTATTCTTGCGACAGAATACCACAAGCATTTACAACCATATGCGATTCATTTAGGAACAGCCATGCAATTAACGAATATCCTTCGAGATATAGGAGAGGATTATCAAAATAATCGTATATATCTTCCTATGAATCTACTCCTTCAGGAACAATATACAGAGGAAGATCTTGCAAATAGTGTAATCAATCCA
This sequence comes from Niallia sp., assembly GCA_035556015.1. Taxonomy (GTDB): domain Bacteria; phylum Bacillota; class Bacilli; order Bacillales; family Cytobacillaceae; genus Niallia. The sequence goes on from DATMFU010000137.1 coordinate 6,719, forward strand.
TCTTTTATACGTATTTGGGAACATATTGCCAAACGTTCCGAAGAGCTCTATAAAAAGTTCCAAGAAGGAATTTATTATTTTGATAAAGATAGTCAAATACATGTTCTTCTTTCTGCCCATATTTATAGAGAGATATTAGGAGCAGTTAGAGGGAATAACTATGACTGTTTCCATATGCGTAACTATGTATCGTATAAGAAAATGCTTCAACTACAGAAAGAAGCCAGTGTCTTGATAAATGAGGAGGAAGTAAGTGGATGAAATCTGTAATTGTGATAGGTGGGGGGCTCGGCGGTCTATCAGCTGCTATCAGTATGGCACAAAGTGGATATCGAGTTTCCTTATATGAAAAGAACGCTCATTTAGGAGGAAAGTTAAATCGCTTAGAGAAGGACGGTTTTGGATTTGATCTAGGTCCATCTATTTTAACGATGCCATTCATTTTTGAACGTTTATTTACGAAAAGTAATCGAAGAATGGAAGATTATATTCCAACTCTGCGACTTGAACAGGAATGGCGTTCCTTTTTTCCAGATGGAACAACGGTGGATCTATATGGTAATCTCTCTGATATGTTGAACAGGAATCCCGCTTTAGAGGAAAAAGATATAGAAGAATACAATAGCTTACTAGCATATGCTAAAAAAATATATGACATTACAGAAGAAGGATACTTTGCTAAGGGATTAGATTCAACATGGGAAGTTATCAAGGAACATGGACCTTTCCAAGCTTGGAAAGGTTTTGACCTGAATAAAACCATGTATGAAGGAATTGCAGAAAAAATTAGTAAGCCATATTTAAGAGATATGCTTGCTTATTTTATTAAATATGTAGGATCTTCTCCTTATGATGCTCCTGCCGTATTAAATATGCTGATATATATGCAACATGAACACGGACTTTGGTATGTACCTGGTGGAATGCATCATATCGGTAAAGGCTTGGTAAAACTGGCGAAAGAACTAGGAGTAGAATTGCACACGAATATAGCAGTCGAAAAATTGTGCATAGATAAAGCGAATAAGATGATAAAAAGTGTCCTTTTTGCAGATGGAACAGAAAAAAGTGCTGACTATATTATTTCTAACATGGAAGTGATTCCTACCTATGAAAAGCTATTAGAGAGTGATGCCAAAAGGCTGAAAAAAATGGAACGAAAATTCGAGCCTGCCAGCTCTGGTCTTGTTCTCCACTTAGGAGTTAAAAAGCAATATCCAATGCTAGCTCATCATAATTTTTTCTTCTCCCACTCTTTAAAAGATCAAATGAATAAAGTCTTTCATAAAAAGGAATTGCCAGACGATCCTACTATTTATTTAGTGAATACCAATAAGACAGATCCTAGTCAGGCACCACCAGGACACGAAAATATAAAAATACTTCCACATATTCCATATAAACAGGATCAACCCTTTAAAAGGGAAGATTATATGAAATTACGTGAAAAGGTATTAATTAAATTGGAAAATATGGGGTTGACTGACTTACGAAAGAATATTGTTGTGGAAGATATGTGGACACCTGAAGAGATTGAATCGACTTATTGGTCTCATAGGGGTGCTATATACGGAACAGTTGCTAATAAAAAGGCGAATAAAGGATTTAAACATGCGAAACAAAGTAAGGAATATCATAATCTATTTTTTGTTGGTGGAACAGTTAATCCAGGTGCTGGTATGCCTATGGTGACATTAAGTGGTCAACAGGTGCGAGATATTATTGTGGAAAGAGACAGAAAGGGTCGATAAGATTGTCCGTTTATGAAAATACATTATTGATAACCTTGCTTTTTATAGGAGTACTCTCTATTCTGTCTAGCTATTTAATGTTGTGGAAACTACCCCTAATAAAGAAAGTAGATGTAAAGAATATTCCATATGTACAACCGATGATTAGTATCATCATACCCGCTAGAAATGAAGAGCGTACAATAGAAAACCTACTTTCTTCTTTGAAAAATCAACAGTATCCTCATTATGAGGTAATTGTAGTTGATGATGAATCTATTGATAAAACAGCAGAAGTGGCAAAATGCTATGGAGCGAAAGTCATTCATCAGGGAAAGAAGAAATGGAAAGGAAAATCGGCAGCTTGTTGGAATGGAGCAAAAGTAGCGAGGGGAGATCTCTTTCTTTTTCTTGATGCAGATACCAGATTAGACCATTCTAAAGCGTTAGCTAGTATGGTAGACTTCTATCAAAAGAAGGGGAGAACGGGATTATTATCCATTCAGCCTTATCATGTTGTTCAAAGTATATATGAAAATTTCTCTGTTCTCTTTAATATCATGGTTATAACAGGAATGAATGTTTTTACCATTTGGAAGGAGCGTTTTCAAAGTGGTGGCTCATTTGGACCATGTATTTTAACTAGCAGGGAAGATTATTTTTTCTCTGGAGGCCATAAGCAAGTTGCAGATGCTGTAATGGATGGAATTGAACTAGGAAAGGGCTATCGCAGAAAAGGATTACCTGTTAGCTGTTTAGGAGGAAAAGGAACGATTAACTTTAGAATGTATCCGAATGGGGGGGGAAGGAGTTAGTAAATGGATGGACAAAGAGCTTTGCTAGCGGTGCTTCTTTTACTCATCCTATTATAATGGTTCTTATTTATTTATGGATTGGGGGAGGGCTACTATCCATTGGATGTTGGTTCCTCCCATTTATTACGAATTATTCTTATATATTTCTCCTTTTTTATGGTGTTTTTTGTTGGCGATTTTATCTATTAGCGCGTAAGGTAGGATCTTTTTCTCTTGTGGGCTGTTTTTTCTATCCTATTTACTTTTTCTTTTTCGTTATTTTATTCGCAAGGTCTGTCTATTTTACAAGGATTAAAGGAGAAGTAGTATGGAAAGAGAGAAAAATTAAGATATGATGGAGCGATTTCTGTGCGAGTAATAGTTCTAAATCCAGTAGAAGTGGTTATTGTTGATACGATAGCATGGTTTCTTATTCATATGATTATTTCTATAACGATACAAAGGATACCGGTGACTTATTTTGCTAATGATTCTTTTTTATTTCGTATAAGGAAATGGGAAAACAACGGGAGAATCTGGAATGAGTGGTTTAAAGTGAAGGCGTGGAAGCATTATATTCCAGATGGAAAAAGGCTTATTGGTAATGGTTTTGAAAAGAAGCAATTGAAGGAAAAAAGTAGGGAGTATTTGAGCCAGTTTTTAATGGAATCAAGAAGGGCAGAACTAACGCATTGGATTTCTATTATTCCAGCTCCCTTTTTTTTCTTGTGGAATCCTATATGGGCAGGATGGGTAATGATCGTGTATGCACTAGTATTTAATATTCCTATTATCCTTACACAACGGTACAATCGTCCACGATTAAAAAGAGCCTTAGAACGTTTTAGCAGTTCATAAGTTAAATATAAGTTCGCGATCTTCCATTATGGAGTTATTTGGAAAATTAATATTGTGGGACTAGCTCTTGGAGAATTACAATAGGAGTAAGTAAAAGTTCGAGCAAGACTTCGAGAGGGGAAGATCGATGACTGATAGACCATTAAATCCGTTTAGAAGAGAGATGTACGATTCATTAGAGAGTTTTATAGATCATGTTAGTGAGCAATTGGGTTGTTCTATTACATTGGAAGACGCTCATCACCGAGTTTTAGTATACAGTAGTCATGAAGATGAAACGGATATGGTAAGAATTTCAACGATTATTAGCAGGAGGGTTCCTGAGAAAGTCATCAATCGATTATGGAAAGACGGGGTTATTCCACAACTGTTACAAAGTAAAAAGCCAATTAGAATGGAAGGAAAAAAGGAAATTGGATTGGGAAATAGGGTAGCGGTATCTGTTTGGCGAGGAGAAGAAGTTATTGGGTATATTTGGGCAATAGAATTGGATACCCCTCTGTCAAATGAAAAAATGTTGATATTGGAGCAGGCTGCCTCGATGGCGCGCCATTTGTTGTCACGCTTTGGGCAAAATAAAGCACCTTCTTTTCAAGATAACCAAGAATTTTTTTGGAAAGCATTAACAGGCTATGTAAATGAACTAGCTATAAGAGAAAAAATACAGGAGTTGGGAATTACCCAATTATCTTGTTTTACGATTATGATCTTTCCATTTCCACAAATAATTAATAAAGATATAGAAAAGCATATCTTATACTTATTAAAAGTCTCTCAAGATGTAAAAATATCCTTTTTTACAATAGATGATAAAGAGTTAATTTTATTAGCTACTCCATTAGATGAAAAAAATACCCCAGTAAACATATATAAACAGTTTATTTCTAACTTTGAGAAAAATTTAAAGGAAAGATATCAAATAAATAATGTAAGAGGAGCATTTGGAGGAATCTACAAGCAACTTTCTACCATTCCGAAGAGCTTTAAAGAAGCTAGGACTGTTTTAGAGGTTAGAAAAAAATTCCCTCAAGAAGCGGGTACTTTTCTTCATTATCAAGAATTGGGGATCTATCAATTTTTAGATCTATTGCTGGAGAAAAGAAGACAAGACGGTTCTAGTAATATAGCTATCCAAAATCTTTTGGATTATGATAAAACACATCATACCGAGTTATTAGCAACCTTGGAGGCATACTTAGAGGAGAGTGAAAGTATGCAAAAAACAGCAGAAAGATTACATATCCATACCAATACCCTTAGCTATCGTTTAAAGCGTATCATAGAAATTATGGAGGTTGATTTTACGGTACCAAGCCAGAAATTTATGATTTACCTTGATTTGAAGCTGATTCGTTGGTCTGGAAGCTAATGTTTTAGTTAGTAAATAATCGTTACATAATTACCTTTTGTGATTTTTCACAACTCTTTCCTTTTATTTCATTGTTTCTCACAAAGAAAATGTTCAGAATTCGTCCTATTATAATAGTAAGTAACAAGCTATGTTAAGTTATTTGACAAGGGGGAATTCTGAATGATTATTGGTATTCCAAAGGAAATTAAAAACAATGAGAATCGAGTTGCAATTACTCCTTCAGGTGTGGCTTATTTAAAAAACGGAGGACATGAGATATTAGTAGAGAATCAAGCAGGTCTTGGTAGTGGATTTACTAATAAGGAGTATTTAGCAGCAGGGGCTCGTATATGTGAAACGGCAGCAGAAGTATGGAATACTGCAGAGATGATTATGAAAGTGAAAGAGCCTTTACCATTAGAATATCCATACTTTCGCAAAGGGCTAATTCTATTCACTTATTTACACTTAGCAGCAGAAAAAGAATTGGCAAAAGCTCTGACAGAAAAAGAAGTAACGGGTATTGCTTATGAAACAATAGAAGTGAATGGAAAATTACCTCTTTTGACTCCAATGAGTGAAGTAGCTGGAAGAATGGCAGTACAAATAGGAGCGCAATTTTTAGAAAAGCCCCATGGAGGTAAAGGAATTTTATTAGCAGGAGTTCCTGGTGTAAAAAGAGGAAATGTTTCCATC